>JACXUN010000141.1 GCA_014763905.1 Campylobacterales bacterium | reverse complement strand
CAAACCATTCAGTTCAAAGTTAATGATAACTACTTGCAAATCGTTCTCTCTCCTAAAAAATCTCAAACAAGGGATTATAGAAGACATCTCCATTGTCACTGATAATAAAAAAATGGGAGACAACGCTACCGATAACGAGAGTAAACCCACGTTCAACTATAAAAAACTCAATCCAATGGAGAACTACTATACCCTCTCTGTGGATGAGAATGAAACTGAAATGACCAATCCTTTTAAAGATATCGAGGACTCGGTAGCCTTTGCCAAAAAACTAAGAACCTGAGTTCAACCGAACTCAGATTATAACGGCGATTACGCCCCAATACCTTTGAGAATATAGAAAACCACTGCAGAGAGTACCGCCGCAACTGGAACCGTAATAACCCATGCAGCAACAATCCGACCGACCATTCCTCGCTTCACATAGCTCTCTTTGAGATCCTTTTTGACCGTTTTGAGCGTCATTTGCTCTTGGATAATCTTCTCTTGAAGTTTGTGCCGTTTTTCATCTTTTTGAGTCTCTTTGAGCTTCACTCTTAATGCCTGAATATTGTCCATGTGGGTGGCAATTTTAATCCGGTGTTCATTCATACTGTTGCGTTCTAACCACTCTCTTAAAAATCCGACACCAAATACCCCACCCAAAGCAATATGAGTTGAAGAGACCGGAAGTCCAAGCTGAGAGGCAACCACCACTGTTACAGCCGCTGCCATCATAATCGAAAAAGCACGCATCTGATCCAGTTCAGTAATCTCTGAACCGACGGTTTTAATCAGCCGTGGACCAAAGAGTGCCAATCCCACTGAGATACCAACTCCACCGACAACCATTACCCATAGAGGAATACTCGCTTTTGCCGAAATTTGTGTGTTGAGAATGGCATCATTAATTGCAGCCAATGGCCCCACCGCATTCGCCACGTCATTGGCTCCATGGGCAAAGCTTAAGAGTGCCGATGCAAAGATTAGCGGTATGGTGAAAAGTTTATTGAGATCGGTACGATTATCTTGAAGGTTTTGAACCCGTTTGGCGATACGCAGTCTGAGATAAATATAAGTGATAACACCACCAATAAGTCCAAAACTCAGTGCAATGCGAATAGAGGGCTTGTCACTTTTCGGCAAAAAAGAGAGAACATCTAAAATATTACCCCAGACATGGTTCAGACCTTTGATGGTCAAGTAGGTAATAAATGCCATACTCATAACCGCTACCAGTATCGGAACCATATGTTTGGCAGCTTTGAGACGATCATCTTGGTGGAGTATTTCCGATTTGATAATATAAAGGAATCCGGCAGCAATCACCCCGCCTAAAATGGGTGAAATAATCCATGAAGCCACGATTTGTCCCATCGTCGACCAAGAAACGACCGTAAAACCTGCTGCAGCAATGCCCGCACCCATAACCCCACCGACAATCGAATGGGTTGTCGATACCGGTGCTTTAAAGTAGGTCGCAAAAGTAAGCCAAAGAGCTGATGCCAAAAGAGCTGATGCCATCGCATAGACAAAAATCATCGGATCACCGGCAAAGGCAGCTGGATCTATGATACCGTCTTTGATCGTTTTGACTACATCGCCCCCAGCGATAAGCGCACCGGATGCTTCAAAAATTGAGGCAATCAGAATGGCACCGGCAATCGTCAAGGCCCCAGAACCGACAGCTGGACCCATATTGTTCGCAACATCATTGGCACCAATGTTCATTGCCATATAGGCTCCAAAAAGCGTAGCAACAATTAAAAAAGTACTATGATTGACCTCTCCAAATGAGAGATGGACATAGAGAGCGGCGGCTAAAGCAAACAACACACCCAAAGCGGTTTTGATCGTATTATTCATGAGTATTTCCCGTAAAAATTAATTGGAAGAGATTATAGTACAAAAAGGTTACTGAGAGATTACGTTAAGCGTTATATTTAAGCATAAGCTACGGAGAATTCTAACCATTCTTACACAGCATCATATCAACTTATACCCTACCCCCCAAATGGGGATGAAGTACTCTTTTTCTCCACTAGGATCGATTTTCTTTTTGAGACGGTTAATGGTGACGTTGATGGTTTTTTCATGGAAGTTGGTACTCTCATCTCCCCATACTTCATCACGCAAAAAGTCACGATCAAGTGTGGTATTGGGTTTTTTAATAAAGGTATAGAGGAGTTTAAATTCCAAGTTGGTCAGTTTGATCAAGCGATCTTCGACATAGAGTACCTGGTTGATCGTATCGAGTGTGAGATCTCGATGTTTGATCTTATCACTTAAAATAACACCCAATCGTCTAAGTATCGCTTCGATACGCAAAAGCAGCTCTTTGGGTTTAAACGGTTTGGTGATGTAATCATCTGCACCGCGTTCAAACCCCTCTTCTATCTCGACATCTTTGCTTCTAGCTGTTAGAAATATTACGGGGATATTGAACCCGTTATCTCTCAGACGTTGAACAAACTCGCTTCCTTCACATCCCGGAAGGTTGCGGTCTACGATCATAAGAATTGGATTCTCTTCTTCCAAAAACTGTTCGACCCGTTCCGTCGATAAAAAGCCGATCGTATCGTATCCGGCTTTTTGCAAATGATACTCGATGAGTTCCAGTATGTCCTCTTCATCTTCGATGATAACAATTTCTAAATTTGGCTGCTTCATAACCGGAAGTGTACTCCCCATCGATAACAAAGCAGTAACAAAAAAATGCTATTCAGTAACAAGCTGATAACATTATAATTACAGAATGGTTACATTAATTCGGATTAATCAAATATATAACCGATACCCCGAATAGCGGTGAAGTAGTTTTTGGTATTGTCTGGGTCGATCTTTTTGATGAGTCGGTTGATACGTACATTGATGGTACGTTTTTTGGTAGTAGGATCGTGCCAAATCTGTTCGAGAATCTGATTACGATCGAGGATTTTTTTGCGATTTTCGATAAAAAATTGAAGTAAATCAAATTCTAATTTCGTAAGATTGATCACTTCCCCATCCACTTCACACGCCCGTCGATTAAGATCCAATGCAATATCCCGATGAACAAGCCGATCCTCTTTGATCCCGTAGGTACGTCTCAAGATCGCTTTGATACGCCAAATCAGCTCTTTGGTATTGATCGGAGCGGTCATAATGTCATCAACCCCTAAACTAAAGAGGGATTCAACCAGCTCTTCAGAGTAGCTCTTAGTTAAGAATATTGTAGGCAGATTACACCCTTTGTCACGAATATAGTAAAAAAGATCAGCACGCTCTACACCACCCACTCCATTGTTGATAACCAGAAGTTGGGCAGATTCTAATTCTTGATTGATATTGCTAATGGAGTGAAGTTGTTGGATTTCAAAGTTCTCATTGAGGAGTTGAAGGGCTTCCGGACTTAAAAGCCCTTTACCCTCCTTGTCTCCTAAAATCGTAATGGTTGCCGCAGTAATCATATCAGAATTTCGACGAGATACCTATACCGAAAGTCTGTCCGGTTTTAAATCGCTGTGTCACATTGTTTCCTTGTTTCCAAACGGTCTCCTCATCGAGGAGATTCCCAACTTTGAGTTTGAGACTCAACTCATCTAGTCCATAGCTGTCTAAGTTTTTAATCTTTTCCGTCCAGACGAAATCCAGAAGCTGCGGCGGGGTCTCAAAGTTATCCGGATAAGCATCTCCAGCATCAATGAGTCCGACTTTACGGATACGTTCTCCCATTTTGTTGTACGACAGAGCGATATTGCGATCCTCATTATCATACCCCAGTGTGGCGTTGACAACGATATTGGAAAGCCCTTGCAGCTGTCGGTGGTTGGTACTATAAGTTCCTATCTGCTCCGGTCGTAACGTCACATCCGATTCCGTATAAGAGAAGTTCCCGGAAACATAATAGTTGCTGTAGCGATCTCCTAAGAAATCAAAATTTTTCCGTCCGTCAACCTCAACGCCGTAGAGTTCTGCTTTGTCTGCGTTGTCATATGAGTAGATCGGCAAAGAAGAGGACGGCAGCATCACATCCTCAATCGGTTTATCCAGAATCTTATAGAAGAGACCGAACTTCACATTCTCCGTGTCACTGATAAAGTAGGAGTACTTCAGATCAAGACTATAGATATCGGTGTTTTTCAAGTTTGGATTTCCCACAATGGTAGCGACATCATACGGGTGGAAATACTCCCCGCTGGTAAACTCTCGAAGGTCTGGGATAATATAAGTTTTGGAAACTGCTACATCAAATTGGTTCTCCTCATTGTACTTATATTTCACATTCAAACTTGGATAGTAGTCATTCACCTCTAAGGATTCTGGAATACGCTGGATCAATCGTCTCAGTGTCATATCTGGATTGTTGCTGTCCTCTTGATATTGATAGACGGTTTGATTGAGGTTGACATAGCGTACCCCCAAATTGACTTCGATATCGTCAACCGGTTTGATCAATGCCGCCGTAAAGAGTCCCCACTCATCTACTTCGGCATCAAAGTAGTCAGCCGGTGTAAAGAGCGGACTCACCAAGAACGGACGCTCATCGAAAGGAATATCGTTTCGGACATACCGATAGTAGACCGATTCGATATCGCT
>JACXUN010000140.1 GCA_014763905.1 Campylobacterales bacterium | reverse complement strand
ATTTAAAAATTAACTGATTAATAACAATGCTAAAGTTGGTATTTTGATCAAAAAGGCTGTTTTATCAAGCCAAGAGTTTTAGAGAGTTTTTTATTGGAGAGTTTTTTAGTTGAAAAAGTCACAGGTGAAAAATCTTTGATCTTTAAGATCAAAGATTTTTCCCGAATCGAAACCTCCACCTCGGTAAAGAACTAAACCCTAAAAGCAAAAAGAAAACTCCCAACCCCAGAGGATAGTAGAAATACTCCTCTCGGTCATGAATCGTCACTTCACCCTGCTCTTTATCTTGGTGTTGAGATTTAATGGTTTCGACCAGTTTTTGAATATTTTGATCACCGGTGGCAGCGACGACGAAGGCTCCTCCGCTTTCAACCGCAACCTCTCCTAAGGCATCGTTACGCTGGGTAATTGCGATCTTTCCATTTTGCGTAATCGATTTGCCGTTGGCATCAATGACCGGTGACCCCTCTTCGGTTCCGATGAGGACAACATAGAGGGCGATATGATGCTCTTGAATCGTATCGGCAAAGGCTTGGATATCCTCCTTGTCTCCCCCATCGGTGAAGAGAATCAAAATTTTTGGCTCTTTATCCTCAAGCAGCTCGGCGGCAAACTCACCCAGTGCCGTAAAGTCGGTTGAAGACATATTAATATACTCGTCCGTTACACCGTCGACGATCTGTTTGAGTGTCCCTTTATCGGAGGTAAACGGTGCCAAGACAAACGAAGTCGATGCAAAAGCGATTAGATTCAACTCATCGGTAGGCATCGCATCGAAGAGGGCATTCATCTTGGTCTTGGCAAAGGCTAGTCGGTTGGGATAGATATCTTTGGAACGCATCGAACCGGAGATATCCAGAGCCACGACGGCACTGAGTCCCTCCAGCGGAATCACTCGGTCTCCGTGATCGATGACCGGACGTGCCATCGCGACGATCATCAGCAGGACAGCCAAAATCATAAGCAGATTTCGCCAAACCAATGGCAGTGAATCATCTCCGGCACTCAATCGCTCCAAAACTTTCTCATCAAAGATTTGCAAAAACCGATCTTTATGAGTCAAGATCAAATAGGTAAAGACAATAAGCGGAATAACCATCGCCCAAAAGAACTGAGGATGCACAAAACTCATACACACCCTCCACTTTTCACTTTTAGTTTTTCACTTTTCACTCAAACCACTCCTCGCATATTTCTCGTATAAATAAATAACAACAATGCAATAATCGATATAAATAATGGATAGATATAGAGATAGGTGTGGTTTACATATTTTTTATCTTCAATTTTGCTTGCTTCCATCTCATCGATTTTATCATAGATTTGACTCAACATCCGGGCGTTTCTCGCTCCAAAGGCTTGTCCCTTTCCGGCATCAGCGAGAGCTTGGAGATAACGTCCGTCATAATCCCGGCTACTGCCTATCCCGATTGTATAGAGCTTCACATCGCTCTGTTCGACGAGATTTTTAACATCATTAAAAGGTACTTGACTCATATTGTCAATCCCGTCGGTGAGAAGAATGGCGATCTTGGATTTGGCTTTGGATTTAGCCAGCATATTGTAGCTCTGTACCAGAGCATCGTTAATCGCGGTTCGTTTCCCTGCGACCCCGATACGCTGCATCCCGATAATCTGTTCCAAAAACTTACTCTCAAAGGTCAATGGCGACGCGACAAACGCGACATCAGCGAAGGTGACCAATCCGATGCGGTCATCAGTTCGTTTGGCGACAAAATCCCGAGCCACTTCCTGAACCACTTGAAATTTATTTTTACGCAGATTAGTCTGGTCGAAGCGGTCTTGCAACATCGATTCACTCGCATCGATAATGAGAACGATATCCCGTCCCTCACGATTGGAACTGCTGTACTCTTTGGTAATGGTTGGAGAAGCCAAAGCGGTAATCGCCATGACAATTCCCAGCCATTTGAGAATCATAAGCAGAGAGTTGCGTTTACTCCCTCCTAAGAGCAGCGACTCCAAATGAGGAAAATAGATACTGCGTCCTTTGATCTTACAGAATTTGGCACAAACCCAAAACAGTAAAATCAGGGCAAACACCCACGGATACTCAAAACTAAAGTGACTCATCGATTACATGTACCAGTAGATTGTATTGGTTGAGGGTTTCACTGTCTGCACTTGGTACCTCTTTTTTATACTTATAAGCTTCCAACATCGGTAGGAGCTGCCGATAAATCTCATCACACCGTTTATCTTGGCTAAAATATCGTCCCAACTCCGTGACTTTGTAAGCCGCTTTTTTAGAATCCTGCCAATCGACCGCTTTGAGCTGCTGGAAATAGAGCTTTTTGAGATTGGTTTTGCGATTGTGCCACCACTGCCTGACCAAGAAATAGAGTAGTAGAGAAACAACAAACACCACCAAAGCAACCGCTCCGATAAAAATATAGTAACTATAATCGGGAATCTCCATCAGAGGTTTGATATCCCGCAGGGTTAAATTCTCTTCCACTTATCGACCTCCAAACAGTCGAGCCAATTTCATGTACGGCTCCTCATCGGTATAGATTTTGGTATGGCGTATACCATTCTTTTTGAGATGGGCATAGAGTTTGGCATCATTCAATTTCAGGGCTTTTTGATACGCTGCGATCTCTTTGGCTCCGATGGTTCCTTCAAAACTCTGATGACTCTCCATATCGAGTACTCTGAGATAGCCCAATGCTTCCGGTTTCTCTTCAAATCGATCACGTACAATGATTACCACCACATCATGCTTTTTACTGAGCAGCGTCAGATTGATGTCACCGACACAATCCGAGATGATAAAGAGCAGCGATTTGCGTTTAATGCGTTTGAACAGTGTATCGACAAAAGCTTGATAGTCACTCTGTTTTCCCAATACCTCGAAATTCTCCATCTGCGTAACCGCATCTTGAATGGCAAAGAAACGTTTATTGGGACGTGACATACTGTAAAGCTGATCGGCGAAAATGATATGAGTAAAGAGATCGCCGTTTTTAACCGCTGAAAATCCTACCGTGGCAACCAGTTCACTCATCAGATCTTTTTTCTGCTTGACTGTACCAAAATAGGTCGAACCGCCCATCATGACGGCAGTTACGACATTCAGTTCCCGCTCTTCATTATAGACACGGATATAAGGTTTACCCAGTTTCGCCGTGGTTTTCCAGTCGATTTTTCGGACATCATCACCGTACACATATTCACGCAGTTTAGCAAACTCAAATCCCTCACCTTGGAAGATAGAAGGGTTATTACCCAGCATTTCGCTAAAGACTTGTTTTTTGGTTTTGAGTAAAATCTTTTTTATTTTTTCGTTGCTCATTTAAGTCTCTTGTAGGGTGCGTTTCCCAACGCACCGTATTGAATTTATTATGCATTATTATTGGTGCGTTAGGAAACGCACCCTACGGAATCGGTACCGCTTTCAATACTTTATCGATAATCATATCCTGCGTCACTCCGCTCGCTTCTGCTTCATAACTGAGGACAATACGGTGACGTAAGATATCTTTGGCGACATATCCGACTTCTAATGGAGAAACATACTCCATCCCTTTGAGATAGGCAATCGCACGGGCGGCTTTATACATATCGATACTTGCCCGAGGAGAGGCTCCAAACTGGATATAATTTTTGATCTCTTCGAGTCCGTACGCTTCGGGATTACGTGTGGCGAAAATCAGTTCGATAATATACTTCTCAATCTCTTCATCCATATGGATAGCCATCGCCTCTTGTCGAATCGTTTCGAGATCTTCTATGGTTGCAACCTGTTCGATCTTACCAAAAGCATTATTAGCAACCCGTCTGGCAATCTCTAACTCTTCGACCTTGGAGTTATACCCGACAACGATTTTCATCAAAAATCGGTCAAGCTGAGCCTCCGGCAGTTCATAGGCTCCCTCTTGCTCCACCGGGTTTTGCGTCGCCATCACCAGAAAAGGCAGTGAAATTTTAAAGCTCTCATCTCCGATGGTCACCTGTCGCTCTTGCATTACCTCTAAGAGTGCCGACTGCACTTTTGCCGGAGCCCGGTTGATCTCATCGGCTAACAATAGATTGGTAAAAACCGGTCCGCGTTTAATTTTAAATGAGTTGTTAGAAGGATCGTAGATTTCGGTTCCGATAATATCACTCGGCAGCAGATCGGGGGTAAACTGTACTCTTTTAAAGTTCAATCCCAAGGTTCCCGCCAACGCATTTACCGCTGTCGTTTTTGCGAGTCCCGGTGCCCCTTCTAAAAGGATATGCCCTCTTGTCAGCAGTCCGATTAAAAGTCCGTCAATCAATTTCTCTTGACCGACAATCACTTTGGCTATCTCATTTTTGATATTGGTTACGATTGGATTCAATCAAAACTCCTAAACAATAATATTGCAATATTTTTGATGGTATTTTACTATTTTGGAATTAATGGTTGATTAATAAGAGGATAATGAAAAATTGGGAGATTACTTTCTATTTTGCCAAACAATCACCCCAATCAAAATTATCCCATAGATAATCTGTCGCATATTCGCAGCAATACTATCGGGCAATCCTACAAAGCGAAGCAGTTCCGGTAACAGAACCATAAAAACCGAAGCAAAAAAGCTCCTCGCAAACTTCCTAACCC
>JACXUN010000139.1 GCA_014763905.1 Campylobacterales bacterium | reverse complement strand
CCCCTCTTGCAGAGTCCACCACGCAGGGAAAACCGTATCATAAAAGGGCTGAGTCACCTCAGAGAAGCGGTCACGATCTTGATGCAGATTGACACACCATTCAAAAGTGATCGCTCTATTTTTTAACATTTCGATGCTCAATAGGGTATCATTGATACAACCCAATCGAGACGGTGTTACGAGAAGTGTCATGGCATCCAGTTCTTGGATCAAGTCGATCATATAATAATCTGCGGTGATCGGTACCATCAATCCGCCGGCTCCTTCGATGATCAAGAGATCACAATTGCTCGAAAGTTCATCAATTTTGGCTTTGATTTTGTCAATCGTAATGGTATGATGGATATCGGCACAATAAGGAGCTGCAGGAAGTTTAAAGGTAAATGCTGTTATATCTTCCGCTTTGAGATGTCGGAAGTCGGGATTGCAGCACTGAACCTTGCTCAAAAGAGCTTGGGCATCTACCGGTGTATCCTGCACACCGGTTTCGATCGGTTTGCAGACACCGACTCGGATACCCTTTTGGGAGAGCCGTTCGATAAGCTGTAAAGTCGCATAAGTCTTGCCGACATCGGTATTGGTGGCGGTTACGAAGAGATATTTCACAATTAAACCCTGATTTTTTATTAGGATTGTAACATAAAATAAGATATACTTTTTATGTTCAGTTTAAGATTAAAAAGGATTTATTTTTGCCGAAAATAGAAGAAGAGATAGAATCATCACTCGCCGTTGTCGAACCACAGAAGTATAAAGTACTGCTGCACAACGATGACTATACGACGATGGATTTTGTCGTAGATATATTGATGGGTGTTTTTCATAAAAATGTAATAGAGTCGGAACGGATTATGCTTCTGATCCACCGGCAGGGCAAAGCGATCTGCGGAGTGTATACCTACGAGATTGCTCAAACCAAAGTCTATCAAGTGAAACAGCTGGCAAAGCAGAACGGTTTTCCGCTGTTGGCGACGCTTGAAGAGGCGTAAACGATAATAAAACCCTAAGGATAAAAAATGATAAGTATAGAACTTAACAATGTATTTAGAGAGTCTGTCCGATATGCCAAAGAGCATCGCCATGAGTATCTCACCCTTGAACATATCTTTTTATCTATACTCAAAAGCCAAGAAGGTGCCGGAATACTTTCGATGGTCGGAGGAGATGTCGGATATATGCAGGAGTTGACTGAAGCTTATATTCAAGCCAACACCCCAGTAGTCGAACGGCGAGAAGAGGGGGAGAGTGGTGACCCGTACGAAACGGTAGCTCTCTCTCATGTGATGAACGATATGATGATGCATATCAACAGTTCCGGACGTTCCGAAGCCAAGATCGGCGATATGCTGGCATCGATCTTTACGCAGCAAAAGAGTTATGCCTATAGTGTGATGCATTCACAAGGGATTGATCGGCTTGATATTCTCGAAGCAATTTCTCACAATGTGGTTGAGGAGCGTGTCGAAGAGCAAAAAGAGGATGAGTATCCAAATCTCTCTGCCTTTACGGTGGAGCTGGTTGCTATTGCCAAACAGGGCAAGATTGATCCGGTCATTGGACGGAACAGTGAGATTGACCGGGTGATGCAGACCCTCTGCCGACGCAAGAAAAACAACCCGCTTCTCGTCGGAGAGCCGGGTGTCGGTAAGACGGCGATTGCTGAGGGATTAGCACTCAAAATCGCCAACGATGAGGTGCCAGATATCCTCAAAAAGAGTCAAATCTTTGCTCTCGATTTGGGAGGAATGATCTCGGGAGCCAAATATCGGGGAGATTTTGAGAAGCGACTCAAAGGGGTACTCCAAGAGCTTCAGGGGATTGATCGGGCGATTATCTTTATCGATGAGATTCACACCCTCGTCGGTGCCGGAGCGACCAGCGGTGGCAGTATGGATGCGGCGAATCTGCTCAAACCGGCACTCGCACGAGGTGACTTGAAGTGTATCGGAGCGACCACTTATGCGGAGTTCCGAAACCATCTTGACAAAGATAAGGCGCTCTCACGGCGTTTTTCCAAAATCGACATCGAAGAGCCGAGCATCGCCGATACGATGCTGATCCTCCAAGGGATCAAACATAAATATGAAGCCTATCACCGTATTAGCTTCTCGGACGCGGCGTTGCAGAGTGCGATCGACCTGAGTGTGAAGTATCTGCACGATCGATTCCTGCCGGATAAGGCGATGGATATTATCGATGAGGTGGGAGCCCACTTTATGCTCAAAGACAAACGCGATATTACCATCGATAGTGCCGATATCGAAGAGAGTGTCGCACGGATGCTCAAACTGCCGTCAACGGTGGTTTCCAGTGATGATACCTCCAAACTCAGAGGATTAGCCGCGGATCTCAAATCCAAAATCATTGGACAGGATCAAGCGATCGATACGGTAGTGCAGGCGATCAAACGCTCCTATGCCGGACTCAACCAAGAGAACCGACCGATCGGTTCGTTCCTTTTTGTCGGACCGACCGGGGTGGGTAAAACGGCTCTCAGTGCCGAGATCGCTCAAAGTATGAATATTCATTATGAGCGGATCGATATGAGTGAGTATATGGAGAAGCATACCGTATCCCGACTGGTCGGAGCCCCTCCGGGATATGTCGGATATGAGCAAGGTGGACTTTTGACCGAGATGATCAAGAAACATCCGCACACCGTACTGCTCCTCGATGAGATTGAAAAGGCTCATCCCGATATTATGAATATCTTATTGCAAGTAATGGACGGAGCGAAGCTGACGGATAATAATGGCGTGGTGAGTGACTTCAAAAATGTTATTCTCATTATGACCTCGAATCTCGGAACCAAAGAGGCGAATGTAATGGGATTTGCGAAAAACAGCAGTAGCAAAACCGATACCGCTCTCAAAGATTTCTTCTCGCCGGAGTTTAGAAATCGGCTCAGTTCTGTGGTTGAGTTCAAGCATCTTAGCTTTGAAGTGGTGTTAGCCATTGTCGATACCGAGATCATGAAACTCAATAAGCAGATGGCAACCAAAGGGATTGTCATCAGCCTAACCGATGCCGCCAAAGGGTATGTCGCCAAAGAGGGATACAGTGAACTCTACGGAGCCAGAGAGCTTGCCCGGGTAATTGACCGCGATATCAAAGAGGCACTCACCGATGAGATTCTCTTCGGATCACTCAAAACAGGTGGAACGGTCAATGTTGATTATCAAGAGGAGAAACTCACTTTTGTCTTCAATATATGATGACGACTACTTCATCACCAAAATAGGGATGCCGCATATCTTTCCCAATGCTAGGGAAGGAAGTGACGAAGGGCTGCTTGCCTACGGCGGTGATCTCAACCCCAATCGGCTCTTGACTGCTTATCGCAAAGGGATTTTTCCATGGTTCAGTGAAGGCGATCCTATCCTCTGGTGGTCACCCAATCCTCGCTTGGTTCTCTATCCGACCGAATTCAAAGAGAGTAAATCCCTCCGCCGTGTTATCAACAACAAAGGCTTTGAAGTGCGGTTCGATACCAATTTCGAAGCGGTAATCGATCACTGCTCCAGAGTTCCCCGCCGCGGTCAGAACGGGACATGGCTCATTCCCGAGATGAAAGCAGCCTATACCGAACTCCATGAGATGGGATTTGCACATTCGGTAGAAACCTATTTTGAGGGTGAGTTGGTTGGCGGTTTTTATGGAATTGCCATGGGCAAAGCCTTTTTCGGCGAATCGATGTTTGCACTCATGTCCAACGCCTCCAAAGTTGCCTTAAGAATCCTAAGTAACATTTTTGTGGAAAAAGGTTATGATTTCATTGACTGTCAGGTAGAGACACGCCATTTGGTAAGTTTAGGGGCAAGACTGATCAGCCGTGACCGGTTTCTGGACGAGCTGGAGGCTTCGCTGCTCAAACCAAGTGATTTGGGTTCTTGGTCAGACTGGAGTAGTGAGATTTAGGGGGTCTTGACTACACACATCATTTTTATTACAGAGGGACATTATGGTCAATAGAGATATCAATTTTTCTCTATGGTTGGATTTTATCGAGAGAGACTATTTGGAGCAGGAGTTTGGAAAACTTCTCAAAAAAGGTGTGGTAAACGGAGCCACTTCCAATCCGGCGATCTTCGCCACCGCGATCACCACTTCACCGGCGTATAAAGATCAGCTAACCTCCTTAGAGGGAAAAAGTGCTAAGGAAAAGTATGAAGCGTTAGCCATTGCCGATATCAAAAAGGCGGCTCAACTGCTGCGACCGCTCTATGATAAACAGAATGACGGTTATATCTCCATCGAGGTTGATCCATTTTTATCTAATGATGCAGCCGGAACGGTAGAGGAGGCAAAGCGTCTCTTCAAAGCGATCGATGAACCGAATGTGATGATCAAAGTACCGGCGACCTTTGCCGGATATGAGGCGATGACCGAGCTGATGGCAGATGGAATCTCCGTCAATGCGACGTTGATCTTTTCGCCTAAACAAGCCCGTCAATGTATCAAAGCGATGAATGAAGGGATCGCCAAAGGAGAAGTCAATGGAAGCTGTCGGGTCGAGGGGGTCATCTCTGTCTTTGTCAGCCGATTTGATCGAATGCTGGATCGAGATCTGGAACAGTACGGTATCGAACCGTCACGTACCGGTATCTACAATGCCGCTAAGATTTACAATACCATCGAAGCCAACGGGGTAACCAATATCCGTACGCT
>JACXUN010000138.1 GCA_014763905.1 Campylobacterales bacterium | reverse complement strand
AATCACCAAGGTATTTTGGTTGAGATGAATGAGTTTGCGATGTCCGATTTGGCGACGATGAAACAGCAAAGCTTTATCGTGGTGCTGGATACGCTGACGGATGCCGGAAACATCGGTGCAATTGTCCGTACGGCATACGCACTGGGTGCCGACGGGATTATCGCAACCGGTATCAAACAGCTCAACTTTGCATCGGTGGTGCGTACCAGTTCGGGAGCACTGCTGGATATGCCGTTTACGGTGATTCCTAATATTTTAGATGTTCTCAATGAACTCAAACAGGTCGATTTTAAAGTCTATGGTGCTGCCATGGAGGGAACCCCTGTAGATCAATCACTATTTCACACCAAACGGGTACTGGTTTTAGGTTCAGAGGGTGAAGGAATCTCCAAACGTGCCAAAAGCAAAATAGACAAGATGGTTTCGATCACTATGCAACGAGGATTTGACTCGCTCAATGTGAGTGCAGCCGCAGCAATATTAATACACGAGATGGGTAATGCAATTAAAAGAGATAATTGATAAAGAAGGAATAGAGCTCGTTAGCCAAAAAACAAATATTTCAGTTGAAAATTTAACTAGTCTCAATAAACAAAACTTTGAAAAACTTAACCGGGTGAAGGCATTAGGCTTTTTAAATATTTTAAAACGAGAATATGAAAATATCGAAATTGATGGCTTGCGGGAAGCGATTAAAGGGTATTATGAAGATCATAAAGATCCCAAAGATGATGAGGTCATTGTCATAGCCCGTACCCGCAAAAGCGGAAGTGGAAGCGGTTCAGTGATTCTGAAATGGTTGATCATCGGCGGGGTGTTGTATGGAGCATGGCATTTCTACAATACCGGAAAACTCAATCAGTTTGTCTCCGAATCAAAGGGAGAACAAAACAGTTTAGATGACAGTACAGCGCTAAAAAGCAATGTCAGCGAAGCCAGTGCGAAGAGTGTCGTAATCAAGAGTGATGCCAACACGACGCAGATCCAAATTGAAACCGTCGCCAAACCGACTACCGAGTCCAGAGAGCCGATTGAAGAGTCTGCCGAAAAAGTAGTATTGACCGATACCAATGCGACCGTAACCAATATCAATGAGATGAATCAAACTGGCGAAGAAAATTTCAATGAGAATCCAATGTTCTTCTCCAACTCAGATGATAATGGTACTCTGTCACATGATCATAACAGAACCGGACAAGCGATCGAAAATCTAACCATCAATCCGACACGGGGTATGCTATGGTATGGGTTTATCAATATCGATACCCAAGAGCGTAGAGAGTTTATGAACAAAGTCTCAACGCCGTTTGAACTCAATGGCGGTCGTTGGATATTGGTAACCGGACACGGTTATGTGGATATCGTCTCTGATGCTAAAACGATAGAGTTGGCAGATAGAATAAAACACTACTTTTATATCGACAGTAAAGAGATTCGAGAGATCGAACGGTCTGAATTTACCACTCTTAACAACGGAAGAGGCTGGTAAGCTATCTTAACCAGCTTAAAACATATCAAAGAAATAATTAAACAAGAGGACATACACATCAATGTTTGAAGAGATTCAATTTGAAAAGATAAACCGGCTGCCAAAGTATATTTTTGCTCAGATCAATGAACTGAAAATGGCCGCAAGACGTAAAGGAGAAGATATTATCGACTTCTCAATGGGAAATCCGGATGGACGTACGCCTCAGCCTATCATTGATAAATTGTGTGAAACGGCTCAACGGGACAAGACACACGGCTATAGTGCCAGCAAAGGAATCTATAAACTTCGCCTTGCCATGACTAAGTGGTATAAGCGTAAATATAATGTAGATTTAGACCCCGATACGGAAGTGGTAGCGACAATGGGAAGCAAAGAGGGATATGTACACCTCGTGCAGGCGATCTCCAATCCGGGTGATGTTGCCATCGTTCCCGATCCGACCTATCCGATTCACTCTCAGGCCTTTATCCTTGCCGGAGCCAATGTCGAGAAGATGGAGCTGGTCTATGATGAAGAGACCTTTGCGGTCGATGAAGATCGATTCTTGGCGGATGTGGCGAAGCATTATGACAACTCGATTCCTAAAGCGAAATTTTTGGTACTCAACTTCCCGCATAACCCGACCACGGCGACGGTGACACCGGATTTTTATAAGCGTATCGTGGCTTTGGCAAAAGAGAAGCGATTCTACATTATCTCGGATATTGCTTATGCCGATATCACCTTTGATGGATATACAACGCCGTCGATTCTTGAAGTCGAGGGAGCCAAAGATGTGGCAGTAGAAGCGTATACGCTCTCAAAATCCTATAATATGGCCGGTTGGCGTGTCGGTTTTATCGTTGGAAACAAAAAACTAATCGGAGCCTTACAGAGCATCAAATCGTGGCTCGATTACGGAATGTTTACCCCAATTCAGGTGGCTGCAACCGTAGCACTCGATGAGCATGGATATGTACCGGATGAATTAATCATTCCAAAATATGAGAGACGACGAGACATTATAGTCGAAGCGTTTGCCCAAGCAGGTTGGAAGTTGGGGAAACCAAATGCTTCAATGTTCATTTGGGGAAAAATCCCTGAAGTGTGTCAAGATATGGGAAGTTTGGAGTTCGCCAAACGACTATTGGTCGAAGCAGGTGTCGCAGTGAGTCCAGGAATCGGATTTGGTAAATACGGTGACAATTATGTTCGTATCGCCTTGATCGAAAATGAAAACCGTATCCGTCAAGCGGCGCGTAATATCAAAAAATTCTTGAAAACAGTAGAAGCTGAAAAAGCACAAAAAATAAAGGGATAGAATGGTAAAAGTTGGAATCTTAGGTGTTGGAACAGTGGGGGCAAGTGTTGCACATATTTTAGAGTCCAATGCAGACATTTTAACGGCACGTGCCGGTAAAGAGATCGTGGTCAAAAGCGGTGTGGTTAAAAACTTAGCCAAAGACCGCAGGGTCAATATCCCTTTGACCGATAATCCTCTTGATGTAGTGGATGACCCGGAAATTGATATCGTCGTAGAGTTAATGGGCGGCGTAGAAGAGCCGTATGCTCTGGTCAAAAAAGCGTTGGAGAACGGCAAAGCGGTGGTTACGGCAAACAAAGCACTGCTTGCCTATCATCGGTATGAACTCGAAGAGATTGCCGGGAATATCCCACTCTTGTATGAGGCAAGTACTGCCGGAGGGATTCCGATTATCCGAGCGTTGAGAAACGGTTTGGCTGCGAACCACATCCAGTCGATTCAAGGGATCATGAACGGAACTACCAACTATATGTTGACCAAAATGATCCAAGAGGGAGCCCAATATGATGTGATCCTCAAAGAGGCACAAGATTTAGGCTATGCCGAAGCTGATCCGACTTTCGATGTAGGGGGATTTGACGCGTCGCATAAGCTGCTCATCTTAGCCAGTATCGCCTATGGTATCGATGCCAAGCCGGAAGATATCCTCATTGAAGGAATCCAAAACATTACCCAAACCGATGTCAATTTCGCTAAAGAGTTTGGATATGAAATCAAACTGCTTGGTATCGCAAAAAAGGTAGATAAAGGGGTTGAACTCCGTGTCCATCCAACCATGATTCCAGCACACAGTATGATCGCCAAAGTAGACGGCGTGATGAATGCCGTGAGTGTAGTGGGTGACTGTGTCGGTGAGACGATGTATTATGGTCCTGGAGCCGGCGGTCATGCCACTGCTTCAGCCGTAATTGCAGATATCGTGGATATCGTTCGAGGGAATCAAGGACCGATGATGGGGTATAAAAGAGGATTGGAGAGCGGATTGACACTCCTGCCGCAAGAGGAGATTATCACCCATTACTACCTCAGAATGGAAGTGGATGACCGTTCCGGCGTATTGGCAGCGATTACCCGAGAGCTGGAGAAATTCGATATCTCTATCGAATCGATGCTCCAGCAGCCGCACAATAAAGACAGCCGTGTCAAGCTTCTCTTTACGACCCATGCTTGTCAAGAGGTCAGAATCCGTGAAGCGATCAAAGCACTCAAAGAACTGAGATGTGTTTATGGAGATATTGTAATGATGAGGATTGAGAAGTAATGGCAAAAGATCACTATTTTGATATCAGTGCCAAGCTGGATATGATGGAGATGAAAAACGCAGTGGTAATGGCTCAAAAAGAGCTGGCAACCCGGTTTGATTTTAAAGGGATCGTGGCGGAGATTGATCTCAATGAAAAAGCCAAAACACTCAGTCTGAGCAGTTCAAGCGATCAGAAGATTGATGCCCTCAAAGATATCTTGATCGCCAAGCTGATTAAACGCGGGATTGCCGGAAAGTCTCTGGAAGAGGTTAAAACAGAGGGGATTTCAGGCGGAAACGTCAAAGTGATCTACCGAATCGTCGATACCATCGATCAAGCCGAAGCCAAAGAGATTGTCAAAGCGATCAAAGCGATGAAGATTAAAGTCACGCCATCGATCCAAGGGGATGAAGTACGAGTCTCCGGGAAAAAGATTGATGATCTACAGGCGGTTATCCAAGAGGTCAAGCAGTTGGATCTGAAAGCCCCCCTTTCATTTGGGAATTTCAAATAAAAAACTATTCCCTACTTCTCCTTCAACCATAAAATATCATACGGCTGCAAAGTCAATC
Organism: Campylobacterales bacterium; assembly: GCA_014763905.1. Taxonomy (GTDB): domain Bacteria; phylum Campylobacterota; class Campylobacteria; order Campylobacterales; family Sulfurovaceae; genus UBA1140. The sequence goes on along the minus strand of JACXUN010000138.1, from coordinate 77 downwards.
TGAGTTCTTTATCTTGATGGGTAATAATATCAAAAAATTTACTGCCATTGATATTTGTCAGATCGACCTCTACGGGT
>JACXUN010000137.1 GCA_014763905.1 Campylobacterales bacterium | reverse complement strand
GGTAACCTTTAGGGTTACCGTTTAGGCAGTATAAATATAAAATCTATTTTTTAGGTGTGATATACATATTGATGTAGCGAGCGTCTCGTTTCGCTTCTTGTTCAAGATTTCCGATATCTTCAAGCATCGGCCATACTCGGTTGAGTACTTCGATTCCCCATTCCGGATTCGCCATCTCTCGACCTCTTAGGAAGACACGAAGTTTTACGTGTTTGCCTTTTTCTAAGAACTCTCTAGCGTGTTTAACTTTGTAAGCGATATCGTTTTCAGCAATTTTACACGAGAATTTAACCTCTTTGACCTCAATGATCTTTTGGTTCTTTTTTGCCTCTTTTTTCTTTTTTTCTTGCTGATACTTAAACTTTCCGTAGTCCATTATCTTGGCGACCGGCGGTTTGGCATCCGGTGACATCATAACGAGATCCAGCCCTTTTTTCTCTGCAATCGCTAACGCTTCATCCCTCGAAATAATCCCAAATTGTTCTCCATCTTCCCCAAGAACTCGGAGTTCTTTGGCTCTGATGGCATCATTCATAATGGTCTCTTGTGACTTATTTTTTCCCCTGACGCTTTTGTTGGTTTGTTTGCTCAAATTTTACCTTCATTAAGTTGTTGGGTCAATTTTACCATAAAATCATCTATAGAAAGATTATATTGCTCTTTTTGTCGTCGATCACGTAGGGCAACGGTACGATTATTCATCTCTTCTTCTCCGACGATTGCCACATATGGGACGCGTTGTTTCTCCGCATTTCGGATACGTTTGTTGAGACTTTCGTTTTTGTCGGAGACTTCACAGTCGATATTGATATCGATCAGTTGAGCTTGAAGCTCATTGGCATAGGCATGAAATGCCTCGGAGATCGGCACAATGATCACTTGGGTCGGAGCCAAGAAGAGCGGGAACTCTCCGGCATAATGCTCGGTCAAAATTCCGATAAACCGCTCAAATGATCCGAGGATCGCTCGGTGGATCATTACCGGACGCTGTCGGCTGTTGTCATCGGCAACATACTCGACATCAAATCGCTCCGGCAAGTTGAAGTCGACTTGAATGGTTCCGCATTGCCATTTTCGTCCGATTGCATCGGTGATCTTGATATCGATTTTTGGTCCATAGAAAGCACCGCCTCCCTCATCGATACCAAACGGCAGATTGTTCTCGATTAGAGCGGTTTTCAATCCTTCGGTTGCCAAATCCCAAACCACATCGTCACCGATTGCTTTTTCCGGTTTGGTCGCCACTTCCATGGTATAGTTAAATCCGAAGAGTTTCATAACACTGTCTACGAATTCGACGACTTTAATAACTTCCGAGGCAATTTGATTCGGGGTACAGAAGATGTGTGCATCATCTTGGGTAAATTCACGTACCCGCAGGAGTCCGTGGAGTACGCCTGATTTCTCATGTCGGTGAACCACTCCATATTCATAGTAGCGTAACGGCAGGTCTCGATAGCTCTTTCTGGTCTGTTTAAAGATTTGGATATGTCCGATACAGTTCATCGGTTTGATTCCGTACTCCTGCTCATCGATCTCGGTGAGGTACATATTTTCCCCATAACAGGCGTAGTGACCGGAGGTTCGCCACATATCGGCTTTGAGGATTTCAGGGCCTCGTACCGGTTGATAGCCTCGTTTTCGGTGAGCTTTGTGAAGAATCGTCTCCAGCTTATGTCGGAGTCTGGCTCCTTTAGGCATCCAGAACGGCAATCCCGCTCCCGACTCCTCATCAAACATAAAGAGTTCCATCTCCGCACCCAGTTTTCGGTGATCCCGCTTCTTCGCCTCTTCGATCATATCGAGGTGTGCTTTGAGCGACTCTTTGTCGGCAAAGGCAATACCATAGATACGGGTGAGCATTTCGGCTTTTTCATCTCCGCCGAGGTAGGCTCCGGCGACACGGGTCAGTTTGAAGTTATTGAGAAATCGTACTGACGGGACGTGCGGGCCTCGGCAGAGGTCTTCAAATTCACCCTGCTTATAGATCGATACGGTCTCATCTTGGATTCTGGAAAGTACCGCCAATTTGAGTTCGTCGTTGGCAAACTTTGTCAATGCGTCGGTTTTGCTAATGGCATACTTTTCGATGGCATATTTTTTCTTGATGAGATCTTTCATCGTCTTTTCGATCTTTTTGAGATCCTCTTCACCGATCTTCTCATCGACTTTAAAGTCATAATAGAATCCCTCATCGACTACTGGTCCGACAAAGAATTTGGCATTGGTATAGATCTGGGTAATTGCTTGTGCCATAAGGTGTGCCGTTGAGTGACGGATGATCTCTAATGATGCCGCCGAGTTGTCAAACTCGATTGGCTCTCCACTGAAGTTTTCACCGGCACTTTGGGTATCTATAATGGTTCCTTGGTTATCGATATAACCGATTAGATTTTCACTCAAAATTAACCTTTTTGGATTGTTTTCATAAATGGGCGTATTATAGCTTGATTTATCTTAAGGGGGTAGTTTTGATTAATGTGTTAAAATTTCGTGGCTATTTTGGGGTAGTTTATATTAATTGTAAGGAAGTACAATGGAACTCTTTGGAACTGACGGTGTTCGCGGATTAGCGGGTGATAAACTGGATGCGTTTACGGTGATGCGTCTGGCGATGGCTGCCGGTGTGCATTTTAGAAAAAAAGCCAAAACCAACAAGATATTGGTAGGCAAAGATACCCGACGCAGCGGATATATGATCGAGAATGCTTTGGTTTCAGGGTTGACAGCAGTAGGGTATAACGTGATTCAGATCGGGCCGATGCCGACACCGGCGATCGCCTTTTTGACCGAAAATATGCGTTGTGATGCGGGTATTATGATTACGGCAAGTCACAATCCCTTTTATGATAACGGGATCAAATTTTTTGATTGCGAAGGTAATAAGCTTGCCAAGATCGATGAGCAGGAGATTGAATCGATCTTTGATAACTATGAGCGGATCGAAGATGAGTTTGCCATCAAAAAGTCGATCGGACAGTCCAAACGGATTGACGACGTAATCGGACGATATATCGTCCAGATCAAAAACTCCTTTCCAAAAGAGATCTCCTTGGTGGGCAAACGCATTGTGGTGGACTGTGCCAACGGAGCGGCGTATCAGGTGGCTCCTACCGTATTGCGTGAGTTGGGAGCCGAGGTGATTGTCTTGGCGAATCAACCGGACGGATTCAATATCAATACCAACTGCGGTGCGATGCATCCGGAGATATTAATCCAAAAAGTTTTAGAGACCCGTGCCGATATGGGAATCGCTCTGGATGGGGATGCTGATCGTATCGTGATGATCGATGAGAACGGTGATGTGGTTGACGGGGATAAATTCATCGGGGCATTAGCGGTCTATCTGAAGAGTCAAAATAAACTCAGCAACGACAAAGTGGTCGCAACGGTTATGAGCAATGAAGGGCTTGCTGAGTATCTCAAAGCCAACGGATTGACACTGGAGCGGAGTGATGTCGGGGACAAACATGTCTTAGAGGTGATGAAAAAAGTCGGATCAAACTTCGGAGGTGAGCAGAGCGGACACATTATCTTCTCCGATTTTGCCAAGACCGGTGACGGATTGGTTTCGGCTCTCCAAGCGTGTGCGTTGATGATCGTCAATAACCAAACCTGTAGTGAAGCGTTTGATATCTTTAAACTCTACCCGCAAGAGCAGGCGAATTTTGCTATCTCCGTCAAAAAACCGATTCATAAGATCGAGGGGGTCAAAGAGTTATTTGCCGAGATCGAAGCAAAAGGGATGCGGCATCTGGTACGCTACTCCGGTACGGAAAACTTGATCCGTATTTTGATTGAGGGCAAAGATCGCAAAGTCCTCAAAGAGATGATGCGAAAGACGGTCAGTTTCTTCCAGAAGGCGTTGGCATAATGATGCGCCATATCACGGTTTTTCTATTGGTATTGATCGGTACTTTTGTCATTGATCAGAATATTAAGCATCTCTTTTTAGAGGGGTACTATCGCGAAGGTGCTTGTATCGATCTGGTATTGCATTTCAATAAGGGGGTTGCCTTCTCGATGTTTGCCTTTTTGGGTGAGCATCTAAAGTGGATTCAACTCGTCTTGATTATTGCGGTGTTAGCCTATGTGGTCTATGACGGATATCTCAAACAGTACGCGCTGGCTATCGGTCTGATCGTCGGAGGAGCCTTTGGGAATCTCTATGACCGATTCACCCAAGAGGGAGTCGTCGACTATGTGGCATGGCACTGCGGATTTAATTTTGCGGTCTTTAACTATGCCGATGTGATGATCGATTTGGGTGTGGCGATTATTGTGATTCATAGTTTGTGGGAGAGTTGGAGAGAGAAGCGAGAGAAGAACTAGGATTAAGTTCTTTTCCCGCGAATAATTTTAAACAGCTTTCTTATTGTAATCGGCACAACTTTTTTCTAAATCCTCATTTTCATACTTTTCTGTTTTTGATTTTTTGTGTTTGTTTTGAATATTTTGTTATACCTTAGGAAGTCAAGCTTCAGAGGAAAAGGCATGGGAAAGGCTCCAAAGATTTTTATCAACCTGAGTTCGGCTATTCGCAGCTGGGGCAATCCTACCGGTCGTAGCGACAACATAGGGTTTCGTCTCCAGAGAACTTTACCTTAGAGTTTGGCTCTTTTTTTTACCTTTGGGGTTTTTAACCTGAGTTCGACGGGATATCATAGTCACAGCTTTACGAGGTTTTTTGTAGGCAAAGTCAAATTTTTGC
>JACXUN010000136.1 GCA_014763905.1 Campylobacterales bacterium | reverse complement strand
CTCTTAGCTTTGGCTAGGAGGTGCGAGCCCCTCCTATAAATAGAATAAAAATTGCTCCTTCTAAAATCGCACGTAGAGTTTTTAGAGGTGCCCTTAAATATATACGGGCCATTTCGGCACGGTCGTAATGGGGACAGACGGTGACAATCGTTTTATTTTTATCGAGTTCATTCAATCGGTCTGGGAGTTCGTTGAGGGGAATTTTTTTTCATAAATGGGAAACTCCATACTGCTTGTTCCTCACGAAAGCGGATATCGACGAATTCCACTTCTCCCATTTTGTAGAGTTCCACCGCTTCGAGACTTTTGATTTTCATTGCTTCGCGTTCATGGTAATCGAATCGCTTGAGATAGGTATCGAAGCTTTCGGCATACAAAGACGACATGATGAATAAAACTAACAGAATCGTTTTCACGATTACCCTTTGTCGTGTTTGGAGAGGGTTAAGCCGTGCTCATAAATCAGTGTATTTAACGCTTCACTGACACTGCCAATTTGATCAGGTGCTCCGATCAGAGTCATCTTTGCAATGCCCGGTGCTCCTTGGGTGTGTTCGAGGATTGAGGGGATTGTGATCGAAATATCGATCAAATCACATCCCGATTCAGCAACCAGTGCACGCAATGAACTCAGATTTAATTTTTCCACTTCTCCTGCAATTTCTAATTTCTCTCGTACCACGTTTGGTGTAGTTTGGATAGCGGTGTTTCGTTGAGTGATTTTTTCACGTCGCGCATCTGCTTCTTTGTGTACCTGTGAGAAGATTTTATGTTCACGTTCAGCGTTGAGGACGATGATCGGATCGGGAAAGCCGATCGCATGGGTGGGGCAGATGTTGGCACAGGTCGTACAACCGACGACGCAGGCATAGGGGTCATTGACGAGGGCTTTACGTTTGTGGTCGATCTCTCCCATCGCATAGACGCTTTTGCCGCAAGTGACGAAGCAGAGTTCGCATCCGATACATTGATCGGGATTGACGGTGGGATACCAAGGGATCGATGTTCGTTCGATTCCGTGCCAGCTTGGAGTTGGATTTTGCATGGATGGATTCCTCTTGATAAATGTTTGATTATAACGTAATTTTAAAAAGATTCTACTCGTCTAAGACATTAGAAAGGTCAAGTTTGAAGGTTGTCCCTTGTTCAGTCGTAGAAAGTATTTCAATTTGAATATTCATCTGATCTGCAAGTTTTTTAACGATGTTAAGCCCTAACCCGTATCCCGTTACGTACGCCGATTCACGATAATGACGGTCGAAGATTTTATCGGGCTGAACAATCCCTTTTCCATTGTCGGAAATGTAGAGTGAGCGGCTATCATTTTGAATGATGACCAACGGTGAGCGACCTGAGTATTTGACGGCATTCGCGACAAGATTATCGATTATGCGAACCAAACTGATTTTATCAATATTAAGATATAAAGGGGTTAAACCATACCTAAATTCAACTTTTGGATACAAAGAAGTATAGACATCGCGCTGTGCATTGATGAGCAAAGCAATATCGTGTCGTTCGATCTTAAGATGTTCGCCTGTTTTGAGATACGACTCTAAATTCAGATAGAGCCCTTCCAATGTTTTAATTGAACTTTCGATTCGGCACAACGGTTTGCATTTTTCTCCATTAATCATTCCTGCATTGATACCGATGGTTGTGATGGGCGTTTTGAGATCATGGATAATATCACTGTTAAATGCAATTAGTGTATCGTATGCTTTTTTGATGGGAGAAAGTGCTACACGGGAGAGGAGATACCCGAATAGAAAAAACGGGATAAAGAGCAGCATATAAGCTACGATGATTTTATGAAGTATGTCTTCCAAATATCCCTCTGTGATCGACAAAGGAGCAGTGATAACATAGACTTTGTTCTGGTAATGCGGATTCGCGCACGCTACCAGTTCGAAACGATCTTCATACTGACGAAAGCTGGGAGCGATGTAATCTTTAATATTAGAGACTTTTACATCATAGTGTTCAAATATTAGATGGGGATTCTCACGCAAAGCGTAGAGTACTTTGAGCATTTCGCTTCGAACGTCGATAACGGTGTCTTTGCGTGCGTCAAGATAATAGAGTAGTCCGACAAACGCGAGCAAAATGAACGATGTCAGCATGTATAGCGAAATAAATTTAATCAGAGCATCCCGCTCAAAGCGTTTCCAGTCGATAACCCACCCCCCGTATTGTAGTGATTCTATCACTCCCCAGTATCGCACGGAGTTCTTTAATGTAGATTCTCAAAATAGCCGCATCGGGTAAATCTTCCCCCTCCCAAAGCCTATCTTCGATCATTTCTCGTGTCATCATCCGTGTTGGATGGGTAGCAAGGAGATAGAGCAATCGAGCGAGTTTAGGTTTAAGGGTGAGGGGAGTGCCATTTTCTAATAATGTTTCGGTCGAGGTTTGATAGCTATGGACGGATGAGATGGCAATATCGACCGATTTGAGATGATATAGCCGACGATAAATCGCCTCGATCCGAAAGCAGAGCTCTTTCATAGCGAAGGGTTTACGAATATAATCATCCCCTCCGCTACGAAAACTCTCTTCGATATGTTCGGAGGTGTCCAAAGCTGTCATGAATAGCGCAGCTATAGAGGGATAAAAACGTTTTGCTTCTCGAAGCACTTCAAAGCCGTTTTTTCCGGGGAGATTGATGTCGAGCAGCAACATCTCATAAGGGTGCTCAATGATCATTTCGATCGCTTCAGCACCGTTGTAAGCTTGTGCGACACTGAGCCCTCGCGCACTCAGCGCATCACTCAGAGTATCGCACAAATCGCGATCATCTTCTACAACGAGTATTTTCACTCAACTTCCTTTTTTTCCTGAAACGCTACCCATCTCTTTCGGATATGGGAGAAAAATGACCTTTATTTGTTCTTTTTTAGAAGCGAGTAAAATCAGGTTATTAAGGTGCAACAACACCATCTTGTTTAATTGTATCATAGAACGGCTCAACAGGGCCTACGACGACGTATGCACCGACGGGACCGGATGATTGTTGGAAGCGACTATCAATATGGGAATTTTCATGATCCCATACACTTTCCCAAACGCCGTGCATCAGATAACTACGAAGATCACCATCAGCAAAAGCATTTTGGAGAATTTCAGTAGTGACCGCTTTACGATAGTCTGTATTTGCAACATCTGATGTGCCAGGTGTTCCATATCCAGTGGTTCCCCCATCCAGAGGCATATACGTATTTTGTGCGGTTGTTAAAAGAACTTTAACTTTGGTATTAAAATCGGTCAAATTGGCATCTTTGATCATGACATGGTTTTCGACTGTCACATATTTATTTTTGACTTCATCGGATTGATTTTTGAGGAAATTGACGATGTCGGTTTGCGTCTCATAGATAGCATTTCGATCTCCAGCTGCCACAGTGACGTAAACCCCTTCGTAATAATCCAATGCAACCGATGTTTTTGTCGGAGGAGTTGTCGCCGCATTATACGCAAACAGTGATGGGACGATATTTGTGGTAAACCACGATTGGACACCGGAAGCGATCATATTGTCATAGCTATCGAATCGTACAAAGATACTGTAAAAGTTAGGAACTTTACTATTTCCGATAAAACCTTGATCCAAGACCCCTTTAAGGGCGTTCGGATAGTTTTTAACCATGGTTGATTCGCCTGTCATTTGTTTAAACGAAAGACTCAAATATCCTGTTTTGGTTTTCATGGTTGTGATCAATTCATCAATTTTAGCTAACACAGTCGCTTTTTCCGGTCCAGGAACGCGAATTTCATAGTACATCGTTACAGCACCCGTCGGTTTTGGTTGCGTAGCGACAGGAGCAGAGGCGCTCCCCTCATTACAAGCACTCAACAACATCCCTCCGCCGATCATCGCGGTAAATCCAAAAAAGTCTCTTCTTTCCATTTTTTTCTCCTTGCCAGTTATAATATTTTATGATTATAAAGTGATAAATGTATAGTAAGCGTATAGTGAAATGTTATTCCTATCAGGAGCAACATTTTAAAATCGGTAGCCTATTTTTACGTTGGTGCGGTAATTGTCAAGGGTTTCAGCAACACCGGCAGCGAGTTGGGTACTTTGTGTCCATTGATATCTGGCATCGGCTCCAATAAAGGTTCGAGCGTTGAGATTGTATTTGATTCCGGTGCCGGCTTGAGCCGTAAATACGGTATCACTTTTCCCCGCATCCGACCATATAACGCCCCATCCGGGACCAAATCCCCATTCGACTCCATTTTGCATCGTAACAATGTAGTAGGGGTTAAATTCAAATTGGGTCATTTTTAAACCGTTGTTGTAAAAATGCTCAAGCATGGCGTAATGAAAAAAACGAGAGGCTGAATTATCGTTTTTTATTATACTGATCTAAAAATTCATCTATTAATTTCACCTTCCTTTTTTTAGCCAATCCCGGATGTAGTTTTATGAGCTTTTTGAGGTGTGAGAATACTCCTCCATCTAAAGCATTGGTTGTATTTGGCATTCTGAATTCTTTGTGATTTTTATAGGTGAACAAATAAGGAAGATGGTTGAGAGACTCCGATATGCAGCGACGAGTTTGGCATGAGTTGAGACGTATTTGAATGTGGTAGGATTGAGAGTTTTTTCAGGGCACCTCTAAAAACCCACCTCAAAAGTTGATAAGTGCCGATAGGGTAAAATAAAGATACATAAGTCATAGATTAGAGAGGTTAAGGATGAGTAAGA
>JACXUN010000362.1 GCA_014763905.1 Campylobacterales bacterium | reverse complement strand
TCTTTGAACGCGATAGCAGAGCTTTGTGCAGCAGTGAATACTTTTTTCGTATGGATACCTGCATCGGCATCATCTAAAGTCGTAACTTCACCGTTGATGAATGTAGGAGCAGTTGTATCGTCTTTGATATAGATACCGCCCTCAGAAGCACCGGCAACTTTATTGATCGTAAAGTTTACGATTTTAGGAGAAGTCATCGGAGAATCACCGCCAGAAGAGATCTCAAACCCTGCAAAGAACGGTTTAGTTTGTTGAACTACGATGTTTGTAGCCGTACCTGTGTAACCGTAGTCAAGGTCAAAACCGTCGTCTTGACAGTTAACCATAGTCGCGTTTGTAACATTTACACTACCACCCCAGATCTCGATACAGTCATCAGCAGAGTTTTCAACATAGATGTTCTCGACAGTCGTACCTGAACCTACACCCGCAAGTGAAAGACCGTTGATCTCGATATCTGTTCCGATTACTTTACCTGAGTTAAGAATATAAACGTTTCTTAAAACACCTGAGTTATCAGTTGCATTTGTTCCACCGAATGCGAAGTCAGTATTTGTTTGGTCAACTTCATAGAACGGGTTTGTGTGGTTAGTTGTAGCATCACCAAGAACTGTTAAACCGCCCCATTGAGCAACGTCAGCATTTGCAGGGTTTAAAAGAGCTGCTTGTGAAGTGAAGACGATCGGACTAGATGCAGTACCGTCAGCCATGATTTTTGCACCTTTAGCGATTACGATATAGTCATCACCGGTTGTATCACCACAAGACCGTCGATTTTATAGAGTTTAGTAGCATCTAAAGTCATATCTGCAGTGATTGAACCGCTAAGTGTCGTAGCAGCATCGATCTGTGCTTGTGTTCGGATCGGGTACGGAACATATTTAGATGAGCTTGTGCTAGGCGTTGCCGCTTGAACAACAACAGTTCTTGTCAATGTTGCCGTGTTGTTTGCAGCATCTTTTGCAGTATAAGTAATTGTATAAGTACCTGCAACAGCTGTGTTTACAGTTCCGCTTGTAGTAACAGTGACGCTTCCGTCAACATTGTCCATTGCAGTCGCACCGGCTTCCGTGTATGTATCACCTACCGTTAAAGTGATTGTAGATGCACCGCTAAGCGTAATTACCGGTGCAGTCTTATCTGCCGCAGTCGCACTTGATGAGCTTCCCCCGCTGCTACCGCATCCCGCTAAAGAAAGAGCCAATGCAGCTGCCATAGAACTAAGAACGATTCTCTTTTTAGATATCATAATCTTCTCCGTGTTGAAAAATTTGTGCAAGTATAGGTGAGCTTGATTACCTCATTATTTCTACTCGGTGACGAAAAGATTACAAATCGATAGAACGCACTTTTCAAATTAATGCTACATAAATCCCAATTTGGTTAAAATGGCGCAATTTTATGTTTGCTAATATGGAGAAGCTAATGGATGCTGCAAAATATATCTGGATGAACGGCAAGTTCGTTGCGTGGGACGATGCGAAGACGCACGTACTTTCACATAC
>JACXUN010000135.1 GCA_014763905.1 Campylobacterales bacterium | reverse complement strand
CAATATGAGACTCTTTTTCATGCTCTACTTTTGGGTGTGTCTCTTTTTTGACCGGAACCGTATGTTTGACAGGTTGAGTTTTTTGACCCGGAATAGCGGGCAATAGCTCCACTTTCGCCACACGACCGCTTCCCCGTACTAAAAACGCATCGACACTAATAATTGTATTGCGGGGTTCATATCGTTGAAGATCATACTCCAGATCCCTCGTAATCGTCTGCCAACTCCCATTGATTGTCTCTTGTCCCAATCCATAGAAGAGATTGTCACTCTCCTCACCCGGTGTATAGATTAGGTTGCGATAACCGTCTAGTGTATTGATACTGACGATAATGACATAGCTTTCTTGATAATTAAACTGCCATCTCAACACCTTCTCTTGGGTATTATTCCAAGCCAATTCCCCACTTTTGGCTCCCGTGATATAAGTATCTCGACCGGTTTGACTCACAAACTGCACCACTTTTTGGTCAAGCTGTTTATCATACACTTTCTCAATCTTGCCATGTGAATCCTCATAAAGCAGCCGCCAATCTTCATAACTTTTGGCACTACTGCTACTTACTATCCCAACTATCAGCATCAAAATCATCACTATTTTAGATAACAACGGTAATCCTTCATAACTATGATGAGCCTTTTGCAAAACTATAACTCAGACCAACGGGAGGATTTGCCGTTGAGTCTATAGTTTTGCAAAAGTCTCATCATAATTGCTAACAATAAACATATTATGTTTTATAATGTTTGTATTTTAGCCACATTAACTAAATAGTTTGCTTAATAAATTCAAAATATTTAAAAGTATGCTATAATAAATCATTAGTTTTTATTTTTAAATAAAGGTTAAATAATGATTTCCTTCTACAAAAAACTCATTTTAGCTTGGCTGTTCATCTGCACTTCGATCCTTTATGCTGATGGGGCAACCACATATATTTCGATTAATAACGCTTCTCTCAGTGAAGCCAATGCCGGTACGAAAAAGATGCAGTTTACCATTACACTCACGGACTCTCCTTTGCTGTTTGCCACGGTCAATTATACCACCCACAACGGTTCTGCCACAGCCGGAAGCGACTATGTCGCTCAAACCGATAGTGTAACATTTTTACCGTTTCAAACCAGCAAGACTATCGAAATCCAAATCCTTGACGATACTATTTATGAAGGCAATGAAGATTTCTATGTTCAGATCAGTACCAACAACAGCGGATATGCAGTTTCAGGAGAGGGGAAAGGATACGGAACCATTGTCGATGATGAGTTAGCCCCCCTGAGTCTCTATCTATATGACCAATCTGTTGCTGAAACCGATAGCAACCGCGTCATACAATTTACCGCACATCTCAATCAATCTGCACCAGCAGGAGGCGTAACCCTCACCTATACCACCCAAGACAACAGTGCCGTAGCCGGAAGCGACTATGTCGCTAAGAGTGGAACCCTCACCATTCCCGCCGGACAGGTCAATGGCTATATCGGTATTGAAACGATAGGTGATCTCATTCCGGAACCGACGGAAAATTTCAAACTCAAAATTTTATCCATCAGCACCGGAACTTTGTCGAGAGGCGAGGCGACTTGTACCATTACCGATGACGATGCCATTCAAGTGGCTATCAGCAGTACTGATGTGCTAGAGGGAAATCTAGGGGATAATCATCTCATGCCATTTCGCATCTATTTGACCAAAGCCTATCCGCTTACCACTCCGCTTACCATCAACTATCAAACCCAAAACGGTTCCGTCCCTAGTGCCACATCCGGTTCCGACTATACCACTTTATCAGGCAGTGTGACCTTCAACCAAGGAGATACTGAAAAGATTGTCAATGTTCCGATTATCGGAGATACCGAGATCGAACCGGATGAAAATCTCAAAATGGTCATCTCCGGCAGCTCTTACATTATCGATGCCGACAGCGAAAGTGAAATCCTCAATGACGATGGTTCCTATCCGGGAGTCAACTTTACGACCGCTCCCTTCTCCATTATTGAGGGCAATACCAGTACCCAGCAGCTTATTTTTCGCTTCACATTAGATAAACCAGCTCTTGCCGGAACCTCCTTTGAGTACTATACTCAAGATAATGAAGCGATCGCCGCCGATTCGGATTATGTTGGAATTCCGGTGACGACCTATGTGATTCCGGAGGGAGAGACGGAGATCAATATTCCCGTAACGATTAACGGCGACACCAAGATCGAATATGATGAAAGCTTTTGGCTCAAAATCCAAAATGAAGTCCATCTCAGTGTCACCGGACATATTGCCAAAGGGGTTATCCTCAATGATGACGGAGCCTATCCCTCTATGACCTTTGATAACAGCTCTTATAGCGTGGTAGAGGGTGATAGCGGTCAGCAGGATATCAATTTCACTATGACACTGGATCGACCTGCTTTTGCGGGAAGCGGCTTTGATTACACTACACAAGATATGACGGCACAGAGCAGCGACAGTGACTATGTGGCTGTTCCGGTTACTCATTTTACGATTCCCGAAGGAGCCACACAGTTTACCATTCCAGTTACCGTGAATGGTGATACTAATATCGAAAGTGACGAAAATTTCCGACTCACTATCAGCAATCCGACCAAACTCACTTTGGGTGGAGGAGACAGTGCCATAGCAACCATTATGAATGATGACGGGGATTTCACCACTGTTTCGATTGCAGCTGCTGCCTTAGAAACAGTCGAGGGAGACAGTGGAACCACCAATCTAAATTTCACTATCAAATTAGCAACGCCGGCAACGCAAAACGGATTGAGTGTCGCATATCAAACCGTCGATATCACGGCAACGGTCAATGATAATGATTACCAACCGATCACACCGCAAACCGTTGTGTTCAATAGTGGAGAGCAGGAAAAATCCTTCTCAATTACCATTAACGGGGATCTCAAAATTGAAAATGATGAGAACTTCAAAATTCAACTGCTCAACCCCCATCTGCTCAATCTGGATAAAAAGGAGCATGAGATCATACTGACCATCCTAAATGATGATGAGCATAGTGATGATCCGCTTATCTGTGATAACACCATGTACCTCTCCAGTTCCATTAACCGAGAAGACGATAAAGCCAAAGGAAAAATGTGGCTCCACACCATCGATACGACCAAAAATCCTTTTAAATTTCTCGTAATGAATGATGATGGCAGCAGCAAATTTTATAACGCCTTAGCCTTCAGTGATGTCGATAACTATATCTATGGACTCTATAAAAAAGAGCTGGTCAGATTGAGTAAAACCGGTAAAGTCATCTCACTGGGGAATGTTGACGGACTGCCCGATATTTTGACCACCAAGCAACTCTTTGCCGGAGCGATTTACGGAGACTACTACTATGTTTCAGGACCGGGTGTCGATTATGATAAAATCTTCAAAATCAAACTACCGGAAAAAACTGTTTCCGAAATCACACTCGATCATGCGGTCTCACTTCTGGACTTCTCTTTCACTCCAGACGGTCAATACCTGCATGGGATCGTCGATGGCGGGAAACTGGTCAAAATTGATGTCAATACCGGAACCGTCACCTTTATCGGATCGGCTCACACCGGATTCCAGTTCGATTCCACCTTCTCGGATAAAAACGGTCGATTCTTTGCCAATGACAGTTTCGGACAAGGATTCTATGAGTTCAATCTCAATACGGGAGAAAAGCTCTTCTTGTCTGATTCTGAAGATGCAGAGTTTAATGACGGAGCCAACTGCCTCAAAGCGGCACTGGTCTTTACCGATTACGGTGATGCCCCGGCAAGCTACGGAACCCCTCGACACAATATTGCCAATGGAATCTACATGGGAGATGCCGTCGATCACGATATCCATGCCTACAGTGATCCCGATGCCTTAGGCGATGACCTAAACGGGGTCGATGATGAGGATGGGGTCACCCTATCAGACGGAAGCGATCTCAACGGAAGCTATTTGGAACCGGATACGACCCATGAGCTGAAAATCAAAGTCTCTGATGCAGGATACCTCAATGCCTGGATCGATTACAATATCAACGGAGTGTTTGATGCGGGAGAAGCCATTGCAGCCGCTACCGCATTAACCGCCGGAACTCATACGCTGAGTTTTACCATCCCGGCAACCGTTCCGCTTAATCAAACCAGCTATATGCGTTTCCGTTTCTCTTCAACACCGACACTCAATCCGACCGAAAATGCCAATGACGGAGAGGTCGAAGACTACGCCGTAACATTCGGTTCCGCCATTCAACCGCTTCGAGGTCTTTTCAATATCGAACGCACCAACAGTGCTGGTGATAGTATCGGTTCGGATGCACGAAATGCTTGGTATACCCAGATCGCAGGAAGAGATTTTGACTATGCTATCGTCTTCTATGAAGAAGATATGAGTGCCGAAAAAACGATTAACAATACTACTATCAAAGTCGAACTGATCGATCAAGAGACCAATACGACCCTCTATGAACGCTATCTTCATATCCCAGATAGTTCAACGGAGAGCCGATTTAATATCACCCTGCCAAACAACGATCTTAGCCATTTGCCGGCTACCAAAGCTGCACGATTTAGAGTTACTTATGGTGTTGACGGCTCGGGCAATATTATCCAAGCTGACTGTACCGGTGATCCGCAACTCTGTTTTGACGCTCTGCCTCTAACCCGAAGTGATGATGCTAGAGACAGCTTCGCCATTCGTCCGGAGAGTTTCTATCTCAAACTCTCTGATCACAATCAACCACTGGTCATCAATCGTGATCCCAATAATCTGATCAATCCCTTGCGTATCGCAGCCGGATATGATTACAACCTTACTGC
>JACXUN010000007.1 GCA_014763905.1 Campylobacterales bacterium | reverse complement strand
TGAGATTGGTCACGGAACAAAAATCTGGCACTTTTCCCATATACTGAGCCATACGAGAATAGGGAACAACTGTTCGTTTGGTCAAAACTGTGTCGTAGGCCCTAAAGTCCATGTGGGTAATGGCGTAAAGGTACAGAATAATGTCTCCATTTACGAAGGAGTCGAAGTAGAAGATGATGTCTTTCTTGGTCCTTCAATGGTCTTTACCAATGTAATTAATCCCAGAGCCTTTATCCAACGCAAAGAGGAGTTCAAAAAGACCCTGCTGAAACGAGGATGTACGGTCGGTGCCAATGCGACAATTGTATGCGGCATTACGATTGGGGAGTATGCTTTGATCGGCAGCGGAGCGGTAGTCAATCGAGATGTGAAGCCTTATGCCCTCATGGTAGGAGTTCCGGCGAAACAGATCGGTTGGGTCGGTATCTCGGGTAATACATTACGGTTTGACAACAATAGAGCCGAAGATGAATTTGCTGTCTATGAGTTGGTCAATGATGCATTAAAGGTCGTCAAAAAATGAAAATAGATTTCGCTAACTTGCAATACCAATATCAACGCTATAAATTTGAGATCGATGAAGCGATTCATGCCGTACTCGATAAATCCAACTATATTATGGGTGAAGAGATAACTGAGCTAGAAGAGTCACTGCAAACATTTACCGGAGCCAAATATGCCATTACATGCAGTTCGGGAACTGATGCCTTGTTACTCGCCATGATGGCACTGGATATCCAGCCGGGTGATGAGATTATTACGACTCCGTTTACCTTTATTGCCACTTCGGAGACGATAGCTCTGTTGGGAGCCAAACCGGTCTTTGTCGATATCGATAAACACACCTATAATATCGATGCCGCTCAAATAGAAGCCAAAATCACCCCGAAAACCAAAGCGATTATCCCGGTATCACTTTACGGACAACCCGCAGATATGGAAGCGATTCAAGCCATTGCCGATCAACATGGTCTCAAAGTGATTATCGACGGAGCTCAGAGCTTCGGGAGTACCTATCAAGGCAAAACCGATAGCAATCTTGGAGATATCTCTTGCACCAGTTTCTTCCCGGCAAAACCTTTAGGATGCTTTGGGGACGGAGGAGCGGTTTTTACCAATGATGAAGTGTTGGCGACCAAAATGAAACAGCTGCGTATCCATGGGCAAAACAAGCGGTATCATCATAAATATATCGGACTTGGCGGACGATTGGATACGATTCAGGCAGCGGTATTGAATGTCAAGCTCAAATATTATGCCGATGATTTGGCTTTGCGTCAAGCGGTAGCTGCGAAATATAGTGAAAAACTAAAAGTGAAAAGTGAAAAGTTGGTATTGCCATATGTTCATGAGAATGCTGCTTCGGCTTGGGCTCAATATTCGATTCGGGTGCAAGGGCGTGAAGCGTTACAAAAACAATTGCAAGATCAGGGGATTCCAACGGCAGTGCATTATCCGATGCCACTGCATCTGCAGGAGTGTTTTGGATATCTGGGGTATCGAGAGGGTGACTTTCCAATTGCGGAACAGGTGTCGCGAGAGATTTTGTCTCTGCCGATGAATCCGTATTTGTTGGATGAGGAAATTGATTATATTGGAATGATGCTTTAAATGAACTATTTTCTCAATCAAGAAGTTATTGACTTGATAGAACGAAAATGTGATCAGGAAATTATTATTTATGAGAAACATAATCCAGTGATGATACTACTAAAATATTATGTTATCCAGTTTTATAATACTTTTTTGAATCAAAAGAGCACAAAAGATAGAGAGGTTGTTTTATCTTTTGTGAATGACGTTCAGCATATTGAATCACTTCGGGAGTATCCTTATCTCAATATTAAGAAGATCAAAAATGATATATTCTCATTCTGTTTGGAAGTGTGTAGATTCCCTGTTTATGTACTTGACTATTTCTTGCTTGATTCACGATATAAAAATCAAATTTTTGAAGCCTATTTGAAGAGTCATATCATCGTCAATTATGCGGTTAGCCAAAAATTGAAAAAAGTTATTTTTTACGGATACGATTACTATATCAGTTTTATGATAGCAACCTTGCGATTAAAACAAAAGGGTATAAAAACCGTACAATATTGCAACTCAGGATTTTTAGGTGTCCACAATTTGGAAGTAGCAGACACGGTTGTATTCCGAACCAATATTCAAGTCGAATATGCTCAGAATAATCGGGATATTTTTCAAAGTAATCATCTGTTTTCGTTAATGCCTCGATACAAGATAGCCAAAATGAAGCCGCACGCTTCTCACCGCATAGGGGTATATACCTCAGGGTTTTATGCCAGAAAAAATTTTTCCAAGCAAGTGTATCGGCAAAGTGGTATCGAGGCTGAAAAAAAAATGTTGGATACCCTAAAGAGGTATGCACAACAGTATCAAGAGGTCGAGATTGTTCTTTTTATTCATCTGCATAACGGTATCGAAAACAGAGAGGATGCTCAGGTTTATTATAAAGATTTTTTAGCGGTTAACAATGTTAGGTTACAAAATGAGGATGAAAAATCTATTGATACTTTTGAAGCGTTTGGATTAGCGGTTACTTGTTTATCGGAAATTTTCTTTGATCGAATCGAGAGAGGGCATAAAGTAATTTTGGTTAATCCTTTTGCTTGTGAAGCGTATATCACGCAAACGGCTTTACGTCATCTTTCTCTCTACAGTGAAAATCAGAACTCTATTAAGAAGATCGAATCTTTTAGAGAGATGTCTGAATCCTCTTTTTTTAAGCTGTTATCGTGATCGACGTTATTATCAAACATGGATTAAAATATTTTAGTGCGACGTTAATTAGTTCGTTGATCGCACTCTTGATGACCAAATATTATACGATGGTTTTTAATCCGGCGGAGTTTGGTGTTTTGGCACTATACCTCGTGATGTTTAAATATATCGCGACATTAGTTTCTCTCAATATGGACGGCAGTTCTACCCGACTGTACTTTGATTATGGGGAAACACGCAGAGATGAATATTTAAGCACGATATTTTGGTTTATTACGATGATGGCGATGCTGGTTTTGGTTATTGGACTGAGTGTGATGCCCATAGTCGTAGCGTGGATTAGTCCGGGTACTCAATGGGTTTATCTGGTGACGCTTATTTCAGGAATTGGCAGTGTCTATGTTAGTTTTTTAATGCGTATTTTATATAATCAACAGCGGTCAACGTCTGTCTTTAAACATACCTTGTTTCAGACTTTTGTCAATCATCTCTCTTCCGTGATCTTGATATCGGTATGGCATGGGGGAATTTTAGGGCGTATCAGTGGACAAGGGGTAGGGTACTTTTTGAATGTGTTTACATTGTTAAAGGAGTTTTCAAAAAAGAACTTGTTCCGATTACGATTACATTTTAATCAGGAGATGGCAAAAGAAACATTCCTATTGGCATTGCCGACTATGATTGCCTCGCTGCAAACGGTGGTTTTTATTTATCTTGATCGAATTTTTATTAAACACTATATTGGCGATAGTGCCGTGGGTATCTACAGTTTAGGGTATATTTTGGGGCAGGGATTGTCGATGGTCAATAATGCCATCTCCCAAGCCATCTTACCCAAAGTTTACAATGGTATGAATGCCGATTATGAAGCAGCGAAGCAGGAATTGGAAAGTTTTTCCTATAAATATTATGCCGGCTTGATTCTCATTACGGTGACACTGTCCCTCTTGAGTCCTTTTTTAGTTGAGCTTCTCTCCAATGAAAATTATCATGAGGCGGCGTTGGTTATGCCGTTTATTATGGCAGGATTTATGATGGGAGGACTGTATAAAGTTGCTTCCTTGTTATTGGGATACCATAAAGTGGTTTGGTTTTATCCGGTGTTGGCATTAGTCTCTTTTGGATTAAATGCCGTACTTAACTGGTGGCTGATTCCGTTGTACGGTATTATGGGTTCTAGTTTGGCAAGCTTCTTAGGGCTTTTTGTCTATTCTGCGGTAGTGCAAACAGTGAGTTTTAACTATTTGAGTTCTAAGTATAGGATGATTGTCACGGTTGCATATGTCATGATTTTGGCAGTTGTACTGTATCTATTTAGTGGTGCGGAGAGTGTATAGTGACGCAAGAAGAGATTTGGATAAACCATGTGAAAAATGTTAAGGTCGAAGATATTATCGATCAGTATAATCGACCGGCTATTTTCCAAAGTGAATTGGTTGCTTTGATGCATAATGAGATTCCTAAGGGAAGTAAAATCATCGAAATAGGTTCCGAGCTGGGGGTAGTGAGTCTATTATTATCGGATCAGTTTGAAACAACGTTACTGGATTTAAACCCCTTAGCCATAGCCCTCACGCAAAAAGCCCATCAAGCATTGAATAAGCAGGCTGACTTTATGGTAGCCGATATGTTTCAGATGCCTATTCGCGATAAGCATTTCGATGCAGTTTTTAATGCTGGTGTTATCGAACATTTTAATCAAGAAGAACGAACCCGAGCGCTTATCGAATATAAACGGATATTGAAAGATGACGGGGTAATGATTATAGCTTTTCCCAATCACTACAGTTTGCCGTATCGTCTTGCGTATCAAATTCGGACTTTTTTAAAAAAATGGCCGTACCCCAATGAATTTAAACTGTACGATTTGCGGCAGGAGATTGAAGCAAGCGGACTTATATTGGAAAGAAGGACGACGCTCTCCAAAAAATCTCTTATGAATTGGCTCTCTTTTGTTCCTCCTCTAAAATGGATTTTTCAAGGGATAGATAAATTTTACGATTTTGAAGGGTATCTCACCGTATTAATGATTAGGAAAAAAATGTGAAAATTTGGTTTTTAACCCGTTCTTATTATCCCTATTTAAAAGGTGGAGGGCCATTGATTAAACGGGGTATGGCAGAAGCTTTACAAACGTACGGATGGGATATCCATGTGGTTGTACCCAATTACGGTTCACTGGAGACTCAGCGTGATGAGAATATCACACGGATAGGATTTTCTGCTAAACATATTCAAAAATGGGCCTCTTTATTAGAAAGAATGGGTATTTATGAGGATTATTTAGATAAGTGGGTTGACCATGCTCTGAGTGAACTTGCTAACCAAGTTCAAGCCGATGATATCCTTTTGGCGACCAGCGGCGGTGAGTTGGGAATGATAAAATTGGGGGCATTGCTCAAAGAGAAATTGGGATGCAAACTGGTCATTAATTTTCATGATCCCCTTAACTACGGATATATGAACGGCTTGAGACGTGATAAAAAGTTTCATATCGGCAGGGAAAAATTGCATAAAAAATATATGGATTATGGAGATTTGATTATCACCTCCTCGCAATATTATGCCGATGTATTACGTCAAAAGTTTCCTGACTTGGCTTCAAAAATCGTGAATAACTATTTTGGTTATATCCATCAACTTGACATAGGGCAGTTTCCCAGAAAACATACCCAAACATTAAAAATAGCCTATATCGGAACCATGAGTTCTACGCAACAGCCAGAACTACTCTATCAGGCATGGAAACAGCTTCAAGATGAGGAGATAGAGATCTATTTTATCGGAGATTTTAAGCATTACCAGCCTTTGCAGCATATTCGTGAAAAAGGTGTACACTTCATTGAATTTATGCCGCATGACCAATTTTTGCTCTTTATGCGTGAGCATATCGATGTGGGATTTGTGAGTCTGGTCAATGATTACTTCGGTGCGTGTGTGCCATCAAAAATTTATGAGTATATTAATCTGGGTATCCCCATTTTAGGAGCTTTACCTTTAGGAGACGGTCGAGAGATGATCAATACGAATGGATATGGTGTGGCTTGCGATTATCGAGATATTACCTGCCTTACTCAGCACATTTTGCAATTAAAAGAGCCAAAATACCGGATGCAAATAGAAGAAAAAATTTTACATGATCGGGAGAGTTGGGCGATGCAGCAGAGAATCCAAGAGGTTGATTTATTACTCAGGGAGTTAATATGATACGCATTGCTCATCTAACCTCCGTTCATCCCCAAAACGATAACCGTATCCTCTATAAAGAGTGTACCACACTGGCTCATGCCGGATATGATGTCACGCTGATTGTTGCGGGAGGTGAAAACCAAGTAGTCAATAAGGTACGGATCGTCGGCTATCCAAAACCCGCTTATGGTAGACTCAAACGTATCTTGAAAACCTCTTTGATCGATATGATTCAAGTCTGTCAAGAAGTAAATGCCGATATCTATCATTTCCATGATCCTGAGCTGATTTTTGCGGGGCTATATCTGAAATGGTTAGGCAAAACTGTTATTTATGATGTCCATGAGAACAATCCGGCTGCGATTCTATCCAAACCGTATATTCGATCAGCAGTCCAAAAAAAAGTGCTTTCCAAAGTTTTTGATTGGTTTGAAAAGTTAACAGCAAAGTTTTTTGATGCGATTGTCACAGCACGACCTGATATTAGTCGGCGTTTTATGCCTCACAAACCTGTTACGTTGAGAAATTTTCCTATTTTGCCCAATCTCTCATCTTTACGCAACATTGCATTGACAAAAGAGAAACCGTCGGTGATTTATGTAGGCGGGATGACCGAGATTCGCGGTATATATCCGTTATTGGATGCTTTTGCACAGTTGGATCAGTATGAACTTTGGTTATTGGGACCGATTAAAGAGGAGTATTTACGCACAAGAATTCATCAAGGTGTGCCAAATGTACGGTATCTGGGTGAAGTGGAAGCCTATGAGGTATTTGGGTATATTAATCTTGCCGATGCCGGTATTATTACTTTTTTACCGTTACCGAATCATCTCCAAACGTTGGCAACAAAGCCCTTTGAGTACATGGCGTGTGGAAAACCGATGATCATGTCCAACTTTGAGTATTGGAAAGAGACATTTGGAGAGAGTTCACTCTATGTTGATCCGGCTGATCCGTCAGATATTAGGCACACAGTACAGTTATTGATGGAAGATGCACCGTTACGGGAACGTATGTCGCGACGTAATAAAAAGCTTTCCGAAGAGGTATACAATTGGGAACAAGAGAGCCGTCAGCTTCTTGCATTGTATCAGATGTTATTAAAGGAGTCACGTGACTAACTCTATCTCTATTATTGTTCCTTGTTATAATGAGGAGAAGTATATTGCAAGCTGTATTGAATCGATTGTCACGGCAGAGATTGATGTGCAAAATAGCGAAGTTATTTTTGTCGACGGCAACAGTCAAGACCAAACGGTTGCTATCATTGAATCGTATCAGGAGCGTTATCCGTTTATTAAGGTCGTACCGAATCCTCAACGCTTCACGCCAATTAGTATGAATATCGGTATCCAAGCTTCCAATGGAGCGTATATTTTTATCCTCTCGGCACATGCAAAATATGCACCGGATTATTTTAGACAATTGGTTGATTATGCTCGGCAACTTCAAGCCGATTGTGTCGGAGGGGTATTGCATACGGATGTGAAAAATCAAAATCGTAGATCCAATGCGATCAAAAAAGTGTTGACTCATCGCTTCGGTGTAGGCAATGCCAGTTTCCGAACGGGCAGCCGTGAGATCAAAGCCGTCGATACGGTTGCCTTTGGATGCTATAGCAGGGAGACATTTCAAAAATATGGATTATTTAATGAGAAGTTGATTCGTAACCAAGATATCGAACTCAACAAAAGAATTCTGAACGGGGGAGGAAAGATTTATCTGATTCCTGAAGTAGAAGCAACGTATTTTGCCAGAGAGAATTTTACAGATTTAGCAAAAAATAATTACGGTAACGGATTATGGAATCTGCTAACCGCTTATTATACGAAAACACTCTCTTCATTAAGCTTACGGCATTTTATCCCCCTTTTATTTGTTCTTTCATTACTTCTTCCTTCACTGTTTGCTCTCTTTATCCCTGAGCTTTGGTGGATTACCTTTTTATCATTAGGGAGTTATCTTGCATTAGTTATAATCATAAGCTTAAACTTAAGAGACAAAAAAACCGATTTTTTTTATTTGATGACGAGTTTTTTGGTGTTGCATCTCTCTTATGGTTTTGGGTCGTTGGTCGGACTTCTGTCTGTGGTAAAAAAAATAGTTAAAGGTGAAAAATGAGCGATAATAAATTCGGTTTGGACACCATCTCGGCAAAGCAGATGCTGGGCTTGATGGTTTTAGCGTATGCATTTAGTTTTCTTATTCGTATGATATGGGTTTGGCAGTTTCAAGACAATATGGCGTATTACTGGAATGATCAACTGATGATCAACACCAATGACGGCTACTTTTTTGCTGCCGGAGTGCAGCAGACACTCGAAGGGATGCACGCTTCCAATCCACGGGTATTTGGTTGGTTGGATTACGGGGTGATCTTCTTTACGACATTGTTGGTTAAATTTACACCGATGTCGCTGGAGACGGCGATTTTATATATGCCGGCGATTGTCTCTTCATTGGTAGTGATTCCGATTATTTTGATTGCACGGTTATATGGTCAGACATTATTGGGATTTTTCGCGGCACTATTAGGAAGTATCGCTTGGAGTTACTATAACCGAACCATGACCGGGTATTACGATACCGATATGTTTTCGGCGATGGCTCCGATGATTATTCTTTTCTTTTTGATGAAGAGTACCATTGACTTTAATCTCAGAAGTGCTTTGTATGCTGCTTTGGCAATTGTTATCTATCCATTTCTCTATGATCAAGGACAGGCAATTGTTTATGCGATGGGGATTATCTACGGTATTTATATGATACTTTATCACCGAAATGAATCAACGACCTATAGCTCTTTGATTCTTGTCTTTTTGGCACTTATGCCTTTAGGTACGATGGGGGTATCTGATTCTTACAGTTATATGGTTGGTATAGCTATCGTTCTGGTCGTATATGGTATTCTTAAAACAACCAATCCCCCAACCAAACTGTTAATGGTAGTTTCAGCAGTTATTTTTGCCCTATTCCTCCTTCTAGGGAATGTTTTTGGATTAATCATTGCCAAAGTGATCAGCTATACGATTGAGGGAACTGAAGAGGGAGCGTTACACTTTTATGCGGTTAACCAGACGGTTCGTGAAGCGGGTAAGATACCATTTGATGTATTTGCTCAGCGGATCAGTGGTTCAGAGTTAGGTGCGGTGTTGGCATTTATCGGATATGTGGTGATGGTAATACGGTATCGTGCCTTTATCTTAGCCTTGCCGCTTATGGGAATCGGAACGTTTGCCCTCTGGGGCGGATTGCGGTTTACCGTCTATGCTGTTCCGGTGGCGGCGATGTCGGCAATATTTCTTTTTTGGTTCTTTGCTGAGCGGTTTATCAAAGAGAAGATAACGCGATACGGGGTAGTTGCTTTGCTAACTGCTGCGATACTCTATCCTAATATCACGCATATTATTGAGTATAAAGTACCAACGGTACTCAATAAAGCTGAAGTTCAAGACTTGGTAAAGCTCAATGAGATCTCGGATGAGAAAGATTACACCCTCACCTGGTGGGATTATGGGTATCCGATCTGGTTCTACTCCGAGACCAATACCATTATTGACGGCGGTAAACACAACCATGATAATTTTATCATCTCCAAGATTCTCTTTTCCAGCTCTCCTGAGCAGGTAGCCAACTTCAGTCGTTTGGCGGTTGAAACCTATGTGGATTCCAACTATTCGATTATTGCCGACACCCTTTTCTCCACTAAAGAGGATCCAAATAAACTCTTAAATGCACTAAAAAGTGAAACCTATCCACTGCCGAAAAAGACCCGAGATGTTTATCTTTATATGCCGTATCGTATGATGAAAATCTTTCCCACCGTAGGGGTATTTGGCAATCTTGATCTCGAAACAGGAAAACCACTGCACAATATTCTCTTCTATCCGACACAAGTGGCTCAGCAAAGCGGTTCACAACTCCTACTGGCTAACGGTATCATTTTCGATACAGCAAAGGGTACGTTGAATATTAAAGGTCAAGAGAAGAGTGTGCAACGGTTTGATACGGTACAGTATAAAGCGAGGGGGAAATCGCTTGTGCAATCCCAATTCAAAAATTTTGACGGTGAGTTTAGTATTGTCTTCTTGAAAAACTATGGTTTAGTTGTCATTATGGACAATGAGACCTATAAGTCGGCTTATGTGCAGATGTTTATGCTGGAGAAGTACGATACGGATCTCTTTGAGTTGGTGGTCTCCTCACCGTATACAAAAATCTACAAAGTAAAGAGGTAGCGGTCTTGAGCGCTTGGGGGAGCGGTATTAAGAGAGCATTTGATCTGATATTGGCAATTATCGGAATTGCTTTGACATTTTGGATTATGATTATTGCCGTGATTATTGCTTCGATGGAGACTCGAAGTTTCGGTCTCTTTATCCAGAGGCGTGTAGGAAGATACGGTCGTATTTTTAAAGTTTATAAAGTCAAAACTATGAAAAATATCGCCGGTGTTCATGGCACCACTACCACTTCAAATGATCCGCGTATTACCCGAAGCGGTAAGTTTTTTCGGGATACCAAAATCGATGAACTGCCGCAGCTCTTCAATGTTCTGTTTGGGACGATGAGTTTTGTCGGTCCCCGTCCGGATGTGGAAGGGTATGCCGATAGATTAGATGGGGAGGATCGGATCGTGTTGAGTGTCCGACCGGGTATTACTGGACCGGCATCGCTCAAATACAAAAATGAAGAGAGCCTCTTATCGCAGCAAGCTGATCCCAAAGCCTATAATGACAAGGTAATCTGGCCCGACAAAGTAGCTATCAATAGAGAGTACATCAAAAGTTGGTCATTGAAAAAAGATATAACCTGTATCATAAAGACAATTTTAGGATAAGTAAATATGAATCGAATTTTTCTATCTCCACCCCATATGAGTGGCAGAGAACAAGCGTATATCGCTGAAGTATTTGAGAGTAACTATATCGCTCCGTTGGGGGCTTTTGTGGATCGATTTGAGGAGAGTGTCAAGGCTTATACTCAAGCTCCCCATGCTTTGGCACTCTCCTCAGCTACGGCAGGGTTGCATCTGGCTCTACGGGTTTTGGGTATCGGAGCGGGTGATTTGGTATTGGCATCAAGCTTTACCTTTATTGGGTCGGTGAATGCCATCTTATACCAAGGAGCTGTTCCGGTTTTTATCGACAGTGACGAGAGCTGGAATCTCAGTCCGCTGCTGCTCAAAGAGGCGATTCAAAAACTGGATAAAAAACCCAAAGCCCTCATCGTGACCCATCTCTACGGACAGGTAGCCAAACTTGATGAGATCAGTGCGATCTGTAAAGAGGCAGGTATCTATCTCATTGAAGATGCGGCTGAGTCACTAGGGGCAATCTATCAGGGCAGACAGAGTGGAACCATTGGGGATCTGGGTGTCTATAGTTTTAACGGCAATAAGATCTTAACCACCTCAGGCGGTGGTGTACTGGTGAGTTCCAATCTAGAGTGGATTGAAAAGGCAAAGTTCTATTCAACCCAAGCCCGAGAACCGTATCTGCACTATGAACATCAAGAGTATGGATATAACTACCGGATGAGCAATGTATTAGCAGCAATTGGTGTAGCTCAGATGGAGGTTTTGGATGAACGGATAAGAAGAAAACGTGAGGTTTTTGATTTTTATCATCGTGAGTTGTCCGGTGTGGATGAGATAACGTTTATGCCTGAAATCAAAGGGAGTCACGGAAATCGTTGGTTAACGACATTGATATTGGCAAAAACCAATCCGACGTTGTTGATTGAAGCATTAGAAAAAGTGAATGTAGAGAGTCGTCCTTTGTGGAAGCCAATGCATTGTCAGCCCTTATTTCACAGTGCTTTGGCTTTTGCAGACGGCACAAGTGAACAAATGTTCTTGCAGGGTGTTTGTCTTCCGTCCCCTACCGCACTTTCGAATGAAGCCCTTGAACGGGTTACGGAGGTGATAAAAGCCGTATGTCAATAGGTCAATTATTTCAACCCACTAATCTCAAACGAACCTTTTTTTTTGTTATTTTGGATATAGTGATATCTGTAGCAACGATCTATTTAGCTTTTTTATTGCGATTTAATTTTGATATACCAGAGCGGTTTATCTCCGGTATGTTCAAAATGATGGTTTTTTTTATCCCAATTAAAATCGTCATCTTTTTTCTCTTTAAAATCTATTTTATTGCGTGGCGTTTTTTTGGTCTGGCTGAATATCGCCGCATTATAACAGCTCATCTGCTTGCCTATCTGATCTTCAGTCTGATCTATCAACTTTTTGAAAACTATTTTATCCCTTTCCCTCGATCAGCCATTATCATTGATCTCTTTTTATCCCTCTTTTTTATCGGATTGATACGCATTTCCAAACGTATTTACTTGGAAAGAGGATGGAATCTCTATCAAAAAAAGATGTTGATTGTCGGTGCTAATGATACTACGGTACATATCGTCAAAAGTGCCCTGCGGGGTGAGATTATTTATCATCCTATGGCAATCGTATCGGGTGATAAACATGCAATCGGTACCTACTTCTCTAATCTTAAAGTCTATGATAAAGAGGTGTTGAATGAGGTTGTGGAGCAGTTGGGTATCGAAGCCGTGGTTATTACCGACAAGTTAGGGCAAAAGGCTCTCGATCAACTCTTTACCACCCTGAATGCTTTGGATATCCATGATATTAAGATTGCTCAAATATTTCAAGATAATAAACCGCAGCTCTCCGATATCTCTATCGAAGATTTATTAGCCCGTAAGCCCAAAGATTTGGATCAGGAGGGGATCGCCCGATTTATCCGAGATAAAGTGGTGATGATTACCGGAGCGGGAGGGAGTATCGGAAGTGAGTTAGCCCGACAGGTGAATCATTTTGGTGCCAAAACGATTATTTTGGTCGATAACTGTGAGTTTAATCTTTATGCCATTACCGAAGA
Source organism: Campylobacterales bacterium (assembly GCA_014763905.1). GTDB lineage: Bacteria > Campylobacterota > Campylobacteria > Campylobacterales > Sulfurovaceae > UBA1140. Next base: position 3,200 of record JACXUN010000007.1, on the reverse strand, counting down.
GCTTTCTAGTGCTCATCATATCCCGGTGATGCAGGATGTGAAAGATCGAGTATTGCTGGAAAAGAGTTTTGCCCGATATAGACCTGAGATTGTTATCCATGCTGCCGCTTATAAACATGTTCCGCTCTGTGAAGCCAATATCGAAGAGGCGATCAATAACAATATTTTCGGTACCAAAAATGTGATTGATTTGTCCATTGCATACGGTGTTCATAAGGTGGTACTTATATCCACCGATAAAGCTGTGCGTCCGACTAATGTCATGGGAACTACCAAGCGGGTCTGTGAACTCTATGCCCATGCGGTTTCTTCTCATCGTACGGAGATTGCTGCGGTGCGGTTCGGTAATGTCTTGGGAAGTTCCGGTTCTGTTATCCCTAAATTCAAATCTCAGATTGCCAAAGGAGAAGATATTACCGTGACCCATCCTGAGGTTACCCGATACTTTATGCTGATACCGGAAGCGTGCCAATTGGTTCTACAGGCCGCTTCTATAGCTAAAGGAGGAGAGCTTTTTATCTTGGATATGGGAGAACCGATCAAAATTGTAGATTTGGCTCAAAAGATGATTGAGTTATCAGGACGGGATGATATCGGAATTCGCTTTACCGGGCTGCGTCCGGGTGAGAAGCTCTATGAGGAGCTGCTAATTAGCCCGAGTGATCTCAAAACTGAGTACCGCTCGATTATGGTGACACAAAATCCGTCGGTTGATTATGATCAACTTCTATCTCAAATCGATCAACTCAAACAGAAAAATCAAGATCAATTGAGTATACTTAAAGCAATCGTTCCCGAGTTTACACATCAGCCGTAAAAGGAGTAAGTTTATGAAAATTATAGAAATTGCCCAAGAGGTTTTTGCCATCGAAGCCAAAGAGGTTGCCAATCTAAGCGGTCAACTTACGCAAGATTTTGAGTTGGCGGTTCAAGATATCTTAGCCTCCCAAGGCAAACTCATTGTCTCCGGTATGGGGAAATCAGGTATTATCGGTAAAAAGATAGCCGCGACTTTGGCGAGTACTGGAACCCCGAGTTTTTTTCTTCATCCGGGGGAAGCCTATCACGGGGATCTTGGGATGGTTGAATCCAAAGATATCCTGCTCTTGATATCCAATTCGGGGGAAACCGATGAGGTACTCAAACTGGTACCGTTTTTAAAATCCCAAAACAATATCATTATATCGATGAGTGGTAATCCCGATTCGACATTGGCACGATACAGTACCTATCATCTCAATATCGGAGTCAAGCAAGAGGCGTGTCCGCTACAACTGGCTCCGACTTCATCTACTACGGCGACACTGGTTATGGGGGATGCTTTAGCCGTCGCACTAATGAAACTCAGAAATTTCAAAGATACCGACTTCGCACAGTTTCATCCGGGAGGCAGTCTGGGACGACGGCTTTTGACCCGAGTTGAGGATGTGATGAAAAAAGAGCATCTACCGATCTGCCGATATGATGAAGGGATCAAAGAGGTAGTGCATATCGTCTCCCAAGGCAAAATGGGATTGGCAATCGTCATGGATAGCGAAAAGGTACTAGGAATCATTACCGACGGCGATATCAGACGGGCGATGGAGACCAAAGAGGAGCAGTTTTTTTCACTCCAAGCCAATGAATTGATGACCGCCCATCCAAAAACGATCGAAGTAAATTCAAAACTGATCGAGGTACAACAGATGATGACAGCTTATAAAGTTAATTCACTGTTAGTGAAGGAGCAAGATAAGTTGGTCGGTGTGGTACAGATTTACGATTTAGGTGTGTAATCTTAGTTTTAATATGTTTAAATTCTTAAACTAAAAGAGTAGTTATGAAAACCAAGATTGCAATTATCGGATTAGGGTATGTAGGTCTGCCATTGGCTCACGCATTTTCTGCCAAATATGAGGTGGTAGGATTTGATATCGCCCAGTGGCGAATCGATGAACTTTCCAAAGGTATCGATAGAACTTTGGAGCTAAGTACAGAGCAGGTGAAAGAGGCGATAGCCAACGGAATGCAGTTTACTAATCAATTGGATGAAATATCAGATTGCAATGTCTATATCGTTACCGTGCCGACTCCAATCGATAAACACAAAAAACCAGACCTCACCCCGCTGATCAAAGCCAGTGAATCGATCGGTAAAGTACTCAAACAAGATGATATCGTCATCTATGAATCGACTGTCTATCCGGGAGCCACCGAAGAGGATTGTGTACCGGTACTTGAAAAGTTTTCCGGACTTAAATTCAATGAAAACTTCTTCTGCGGCTACTCACCGGAGCGAATCAATCCGGGAGATAAAGAACATACGGTGACCAAGATTCTCAAAGTCACATCCGGGTCAACCCCTGAGATAGCCAAAAAGGTCAATGAACTCTATGCCAGCATCATTACGGCAGGAACTCACATGGCTCCGACGATCAAAGTAGCCGAAGCCGCCAAAGTGATCGAAAACTCTCAAAGAGATATCAATATTGCCTTTGTCAATGAACTATCGATGATTTTCAATCGATTAGGGATTGATACCAATGCCGTACTCGAAGCCGCCGGAACCAAATGGAACTTCTTACCGTTTAGACCGGGATTGGTCGGCGGACACTGCATCGGTGTTGACCCTTACTATCTCACCCATAAAGCTCAAGAGGTAGGCTACAATCCAGAGATCATATTAGCTGGACGACGACTCAATGACAATATGGGAATCTTTGTTGCCAACCAAGTAATCAAGCTGATGATCAAAAAAGGACAGAAGATCGAAGGAGCCAAGGTTCTGGTGATGGGGATTACCTTCAAAGAGAACTGTCCGGACATTAGAAACTCACGCGTCATTGATGTGATTTATGAATTGCAAGAGTTTGGTTGTAAGGTGGATGTGACTGATTATTGGGCAGATGAAGCGGAAGTACAGCATGAGTACAATATCAATCTCATTCACAATTCAAAACTCAACATTCAAAATTACAACGCCGTTGTACTTGCCGTGGCTCATGATGAGTATAAGCAGTTGGAACTTCATAATGATAAACAAGTGGTTTTTGATATAAAGTCGATACTTAAACAGGCAGATGGAAGGTTGTAGAAAAATTTTTTAGTTTTATTAAAGAAGGAGTTTTACTATTAACCTGAGTTCGACGGGATATCATAGTCACAGAAGCCTAAAAATAGGTAAGATTTGAAAAATCAAAATTCGTAGGACTAGCCATAGC
>JACXUN010000134.1 GCA_014763905.1 Campylobacterales bacterium | reverse complement strand
CTACGAATTTTGATTTTTCAAATCTTACCTATTTTTAGGCTTCTGTGACTATGATATCCCGTCGAACTCAGGTTTTTACTTTTTTCTTTTGAAAAGAGCTTCGCAGGGCGAAGCCTCATATACCATCCACAACATCAACTCACATAACAAAACTTAACACGCACTTTAAGTCCATTTGGGTATAATATTCCCCTTATAATTTAAATTTAGTTTTAGCCTGTATTAAACAGGTTCATATAGCTATAAAGGGATGAGATGAACGATCTGTTTGATGGTTATCAAGATATACAAGAGGTGCAGATAGAAGAGAGTATGAAAGGCTCCTACCTGGATTACTCTATGAGTGTTATCGTCGGGCGTGCATTGCCGGATGCACGAGACGGTCTTAAGCCGGTACATCGGCGAATTCTCTATGCAATGAATGATCTCAATATGAGTCACCGAAGCCCCTATAAAAAATCAGCAAGGATTGTCGGGGATGTCATCGGTAAATATCACCCGCATGGTGACAATGCCGTCTATGATGCGTTGGTACGTATGGCACAAAACTTCTCACTCCGAGAACCGTTGATCGACGGACAAGGAAACTTCGGTTCGATCGATGGGGATAACGCAGCGGCGATGCGATATACCGAAGCCCGTATGACTAAACTGGCTGAAGAGCTGCTTCGTGATATCGACAAAGATACCGTCGATTTCGTCCCGAACTATGATGACTCGATGACGGAGCCGGATGTTTTGCCGTCACGTGTACCGAACCTTTTGCTCAACGGTTCTAATGGAATCGCCGTCGGTATGGCGACCAATATCCCGCCGCATCGAATGGATGAGCTGATTGAGGCATTGGTACATCTCGTCGAGAATCCAAAGTGCGAGGATGATGATCTCTTTGATATCGTCAAAGGACCGGACTTCCCGACCGGCGGGGTAATCTTCGGTAAAAAGGGAATCCAAGATGCCTACCAAACCGGACGAGGGCGAATCAAAGTCCGAGCCAAAACACACATCGAACAGAAAGGGGGCAAAGAGGTCATCGTCGTCGATGAGCTTCCGTATCAGGTCAACAAAGCCCGACTCATCGAAAATATCGCTCAACTTGTCCGTGAAAAGCAGATCGAAGGTATCTCGGAGATTCGGGATGAGTCGGATCGAGAGGGGATGCGGGTCGTTATCGAACTGAAGCGTGATGCGATGAGTGATATCATCCTCAACAATCTCTATAAGAGTACGCAGCTGCAGACCACCTTTGGTATCATTATGCTGGCGATTGCCAACAAAGAGCCAAAAGTCTTTACTCTCCGTGAACTCCTAGAACTCTTCCTCCGTCACCGCAAAACCGTGATCATCCGACGTACCATTTTTGATCTCGAAAAGACACGAGCGAGAGCGCATATATTGGAGGGACTCAAAATCGCCGTCGATAATATCGATGAGGTGATCCGTATCATCAAAGAGAGTGCCGATACCGAGAGTGCCAAAGCAGCGTTGATGGAGAACTTCGCCCTCTCTGAGATTCAAGCAGGTGCGATTCTGGAGATGCGGCTTCGACGACTTACCGGACTAGAGCGTGAGAAGATTGAGCAGGAGCTTAAAGAGTTGTATGCCTTGATCGAATACCTCGAATCGATTCTCAAAAGCGAGGAGATTCTCAACGGTATTATTGCCGATGAACTCAAAGAGATCGGTCAAAACTACAGCAGTCCACGACGAACGGAAATTGTCGATGATTATGATGATATCGATATCGAAGATTTGATCGCCAATGAGCCGATGGTCGTTACCATTACCCATCGAGGATATATCAAACGGGTTCCGGTCAAACAGTATGAGAAGCAAAAACGGGGCGGTAAAGGCAAAATCGCGGTAACCACCTATGATGACGACTTTATTGAGCAGTTCTTTATCTCCAGTACGCATGATACCTTGATGTTTGTAACCGATCAGGGGCAGCTATACTGGCTCAAAGTCTATCGAATTCCGGAAGGAAGCCGAACCGCCAAAGGAAAAGCGGTTGTGAATCTCATCAACCTCAAACCGGAGGAGAAGATTATGTCGATTATTCCGACAATTGATTTTGAAGCCGATAAGAGTTTGGCATTCTTTACCCGAAACGGTATCGTCAAACGAACCAATTTGAGTGAGTACTCCAATATCCGTGCGAATGGCGTTAGAGCAATCAATCTGGATGAGAATGACAGTCTAGTCGATACCAAAATCATCCTGCCGGATACGCAGTGGCTCTTTGTCGCCACCCAAAAAGGTCAATGTATCCGGTTCAAGGTTGAGGAGGCACGTGAGATTGGTCGGGCAGCACGCGGAGTAGCGGCAATCAAGTTCAAGATCGATAATGATGCGGTTTGCGGGGCAACCACGATTGAGAATGAAGAGAGCGAACTCTTGATGCTGAGTGAAAAAGGTATCGGTAAACGCACCACGGCTTCTGAGTATCGAGAGCAGAGCCGTGCCGGCAAAGGAGTGATCTCTATGAAACTCACACCAAAGACCGGGGATGTCGTCGGGGTAGTGATGGTCGAAGAGGATAAAGACCTAATGTGTCTCACCAGTGCCGGAAAGATGATCCGTGTCGATATGCATACGATTCGTAAAGCCGGACGCAATACCTCCGGTGTCATTGTGGTGAATGTCGATCAAAAAGACCGATTGGTCAGTGCGGCGAAGTGTCCAAAAGAGGAAGCAGACGAGCCGGATGTGGTCAATGAAGATGTACTAGACGATAATAACTAATGCTTAGGAACCGGAGACTTTAGTCTCGTAAAAATATGAAGAGAGGCTAAAGCCGTCGATTCCTAAGTAAATCAAACCCGCAAACCTGCAACAAAACAAAACACTCCCTCTATATTTTATTGAAAACAGTGATAACAAGCCAATGCTTACAGGTGATTGGTTAGAATACGCACTATAAAACATGCATTTGAATGTATGTTAATAATTTTTAGATTTTAATCTATAAGATTGAAAGGGAACACATTGAAAAAATACAATATTGCCGTAGTCGGTGCCAGCGGTGCGGTCGGTGAAGAGATTTTTAGAGTCTTAGAAGAGCAGAACTTTCCGGTAGGCAATCTCCTTCCGTTAGCGAGTGCGAGTTCCGCCGGTAAAACGATCGAGTTTAAAGGCGAAGAGTACCCAATCGAAGAACTAACCGAAACGGTATTTGAGGGGCGTGATATTGATATCGCTTTCTTCTCAGCGGGTGGAAGTATCTCGGCACAATATGCCAAATATGCCGTTGAGTCCGGTGCAGTTGTGATTGACAACACTTCACATTTCCGAATGATGGACAATGTACCGTTAGTGGTTCCAGAAGTGAACCCAGAAGACATTGAACTCTGGGAAGATACCGGAATCATTGCCAATCCAAACTGTTCGACCATTCAAATGGTACAGTTATTGAAACCGCTTCATGATTATTACGGAATCAAGCGTGTTGATGTGAGTACGTATCAAGCGACTTCGGGAGCAGGAAAAAAAGGGATGGAAGAGCTGGTTAGACAGATGCAGGATTTCTTTGCCTTTAGATTGGATGAGAGTAAAGTCGAAGCGTTTGCTCACCGAATCGCACTCAACGTCATCCCGCATATCGATACCCCGCAGCCAAATGGTTATACCAAAGAAGAGATGAAAATGGTCAATGAGACCAATAAAATCATGCATTCTAATTTTGCAGTGAGTGCGACTTGTGTTCGTGTACCGGTATTGCGAAGTCACTCTGAGTCGATTACGATTACTTTTGAAGAGGGTGTGGATGTGAGTGTTGAAAAAGCAAGAGAGCTACTTGAAAACTTTGAGAATGTCAAAGTGATCGATGACCTGCCAAACTTTGAGTATCCGATGCCGATGACGGCAACCGACACCGATTACACCTATGTCGGACGTATCCGAAAAGACACCTTCGCACCGAACATTCTACACCTATGGGGCGTAGCGGATCAAGTGCGTGTCGGTGCTGCGACCAATGCCGTACGTATCGCTCAAAAGTGGATTCTACTGGAGGATTAAATGAAATTTATTGAAAAGATATTTGAAGGTTTCTTGTGGAATAGCCGATTTATCGTACTGTTGGCAGTTATTTTTTCACTGCTAGGCGGAGTTGCTCTTTTTGTGGTGGCAAGTGTAGATGTGTGGAGTGTGGTCGGTGATATTGCTATGACCTATATTAACCATGCCCACCCGGAAGGTTTCCATGAACAGATTGTGATTGGGCTGATCGGAGCGGTTGATCTCTATTTGATGGCGATTGTGATGTTTATCTTTTCGTTTGGACTTTATGAACTCTTTATCTCAGAGATTGATGCGGCAAAAATGAGCAGCTCTTCCAAAATTTTGGAGATTCATTCACTGGATGAGTTAAAAGATAAATTGGCTAAAGTGATTGTGATGGTATTGGTGGTGAACTTCTTTCAGGATGTTCTTCACACAGAATATAAAGGGGCTGAAGAGATGCTCTATTTCGCCGGTTCGATTTTAGGACTCTCTCTGGCACTCTATTTTTTACATAAAGGCGGTAACCATTAATGGGAAAAATCTTTGTTGATGCGTGTCTCGGTAAAGAGACACCCTACACCCCTGTCTGGATGATGAGACAGGCAGGACGCTATCTGCCGGAGTATATGGCAGTTCGACAAGAGATGGGAAGCTTCCTGAATCTCTGTCACAATCCCGAAAAAGCTGCCGAGGTCACGATTCAGCCTCTGGATATCATTGGTGTGGATGCGGCGATTCTCTTTTCCGATATCTTGGTTATCCCAGATGAGATGGGAATGGATCTGGAGTTTGTCAAGAACAAAGGTCCGGTTTTTCATGATCCGATCGAAACCCAAGCTGATTTAGACCGACT
>JACXUN010000133.1 GCA_014763905.1 Campylobacterales bacterium | reverse complement strand
AATTTTTTTGAATTAACTCGTTAGTCCCGCAAAAATTTGACTTTGCCTACAAAAAACCTCGTAAAGCTGTGACTATGATATCCCGTCGAACTCAGGTTTCTAAATCCGATTCTTAGCACGGTTGAGTGTATAGATAGCATAGCTCAACAGTAGAGCGATCGGAAGCAATATTGCCACTTCCGGCGGCAGTACGGAGTTGCTTCCAATTCGCTGCAGGGAGTAGAGGAATCCCCAAACAAAGAGGGTAACCCCAATCGCTTTGACGGAGATCAATGCGATATTGATATAACGAGCATGAAACGGAAATCGGAAGAGCAGTATCATCAAGAGAGCGATTGCAAAAAGTGGCATAAAGATTTTACCGTACACATTAGCTAAAACTTTATCAGTTTTGATACCTTGCGTCTCCAGTAGCACTTTAGCCCGCATACTATCAAAGAGGGTCAAATCTTTCTGCTCATAGATCGAGGTGAGAATCTCCGGTTGATATTTTTCCAAAGTAGCAAAAGCGTCCAAATGTTCGATCTCTAGGCGTTGGGTTCCGTTGGCATCCACAGTTTTGATCTGACGCGTCACCTCATTGGCTGACCAGAGAGAGCCGTCATAGCTTGCACTTTTGGCTCGTATCAACTCAACCACTTTTCCTTGTGAGAGTTTAAAAACGACCAACCCCTCTAAACGATTCTCATAAGGGAACAGCGACTCGATATAGACAAAGCTGTCATGATATTTAAAAAAGAGATTTTCACTCGCACTGTCATGATATTTTCCGTGTTTGAGCGATTCGGCGATATCTTTAGCCATCGCAAAGGAGGTAAAATTCAAAGCCAAAAAGAAGAGGTAGGTCACCATCGCAATAATCAAAATAGGACTGAAAAGTTCAACGCGAGAAACCCCCAACGCATAGAGAGCACTTATGGTGTTTTTTTTGATAAAGGCGATTTTGGTCCAGATTCCGCCAAATACTATGGCTAAGGGATAGAGCAGATTGAGTGCCTCTTGCCAGCGGTTAAAGAGATAGAGTATCTGGATATTGAATGAGGGAAGCGACGTACCGGTCATCAAAAAATCCAGCCCAGCGAAGAGCAGAGAGAGGGAGACGAGAATAATAAGCATATTTTTTGCATAATGGAATGCAATATACTTAAAAAGCATTATTTCCCCTCAAACGACTTTAGCGAAAAGCGTGATTTTACCTCATCGAGGGTTCGGTTTTGCAAGGCTTCAATTGCTGAAACGGTATACTTGATCCACTCATCCAAGATTGTCTGCTCCTCAGCTGAGAAGTTATGCAGTACATAGTCGGCGACTTGGGATTTGTGTTCCGGTTTACCTACCCCCATTCGGACACGGTAATACTCTTTGCCGATGACTCCGTCAATTGAGCGTAATCCGTTATGTCCACCGTGTCCGCCGCCTTTTTTGAAACGCAGAGCCGAAAAGGGCAAATCGATATCATCATGAATCACCATAATATCTTCTAACTCGATCTTGTAAAAATTTTTTACGGCTAAAACACTTTTACCAGACAGATTCATATAGGTTGTGGGTTTAAGCAGGAGGATATCGTTGGCTTTGTAGAGTTCTCCATAAAAGGAGCTTTTGGAAACATCACGAGCTCCAAAGTCAGAGACCATTTTGTCAATGACTTTGAAACCGATATTGTGGCGGGTATGTTCGTATTGGCTGCCAGGATTACCCAGTCCTATAATGAGTAGCATGAGGCTATTACTTAGCTTTGATCACACCACATACCGCAACGTGAGGTCGATCCATCAAACGACAGTTTGCCGGTACTTCCATATCTCGGATAAGAATCGCATCATCTCTATCAAGATCACTTACATCTAGTACAAACTTCGCCGGCATATCTTCAATCGCACCTCTAACTTTGATTCGTTTTTTAGACTGAATCAATACCCCTTTGTTTTTAAGACCTTTTGGGGTTCCGGTTGTGTATACCGGTACAAGGAAGTTGGTTACCTGTCCCGGTACAGCGACACGTAAGTCAACGTGAACCACATCACCGTTTACCGGGTGTAGTTGATACTCTTGAATCACAACATTAAGCTCTTTATCACCTACTTTGATCGCAAGTGTTAAATTCTCTTTGGCTCTTACAGCTTTAACAAAATCACCACGCTTAAATGCTGCTTGTATATTCTCTACACCATTGGCATAGATGTTAGCTGTTAGATAACCATCTCTTCTGAGTTTCTTTGCAGAACCTGATCCGATACTCTCTCTAATCATACCTTCTAACATTCATTAGTCCTTAAATCTAAAATTAGGGGCGAATTATACCCAAAAGTTATTAAGCTTTTGTTGTTTTTTGATAACTATTTTTAAAATTTTTACCACTTGCGGTAAAGAGGTTTTTAAGCCGACTCATTTGAACGCCTAACACATTTTGCGATGGGCGTATCTCATTAGCATTAATATGGAATCGCTCCGCTTCTACCATTTCTGCTCTCTTTTTATACTCGACTATCCGCTTTTCGATCTCTTTGAGTTGATCTCGGCTGATTAGGATATGATCTTTTTGGAGGGTATCCCATCCTTGATTATTGATTTGAGATTCGTTTATCTTTTCATTGAGCTTGCTAATAAGCTGCTCTTTTTCATTTAGTATCATTTTGAGCTTATCTGTTTCAACTTGAAGTTCATGGAGTTTAAAATCACGCTCTTTCAGAAGAGTCACGACCGGTTCACGCTGGAGCAGATCAACTTCTACCGCCTCTGTTTCATTCTGCATGGTATGCCCTTTTGTCGTATAGAGTGTCTGCTCTTTTTCTGCTAATAATATATTCAATTCGTTTACTTTTCGCTCTAACATTTCCCGCTCTTTGGTAATCACTTCTACCTCTTTGAGCTTCTCTTGGACTTTGAAGAGTTCATCTGCTTTTTTGGTCAGTTTATTGGACTTTTGCAAAAGCTGATGACGGCAGACGATCCCCTCATCGATCAATTTATCCAGATGCTGTTTTTGTCTGGCGTACTCATCTTTGAGCTGGACGATGATGCTCTCTTTTTCATTTTGACCTTTTTTCAGTACGGCAAACTCTACGGCATTCTCTTTTGTCGTCATCATATCCGATATATACCATCCGACCATCACCCCGACCATTATCCCAATAGATAGACAGAGCAGCAGATTACCAATCGATTCAGCCATACTTTTCTCCTAATAGTCTTTCCAAAATAAACTATATTATAAATTATTTATGTTTAATTATATTATATTTTATCAAAAAGATAGGTAAAAAGTTTTTTTTGTTAAATTATTTCTAAAAAAGAACCGCTAAAGAGAAGTATTAATACCTCTCCGTTTCTCTATCCTCTTCATCATCGGGAACGGCTTTGAGATCAAAAACATCATCTTCCATATCTTTATGTGAAGCGTTGGAGCCTTTTAAATTTTTGCCGATTCCTTGAAGTTTGAGCTTCATATCTGAGGGATTGGTGGCATTGTCTAGAACCGTCTCTTCTGTTATTTTTCCCCGATGATAAAGGTCTAAGAGTGCCTGATCAAAAGATTGAGAGCCGTAGATATCTTTCCCCTCTTCCATCGTATCGAGAATCTCATAATCCCGATTTTCCAAGATCAATTCCGTGATTCTTGCCGTCCGCCGCATAATCTCGATGGCGGCGACTCGACCGCCGCCTTTTGCTTTGACCAGTCGTTGTGAGACTACCCCTTCCAAAACCGATGCTAAGGTCATTCGAATACGGTTCTGCTCCTCTTTGGGGAACATACCGATGACACGATTGATCGTCTCCTTCGCATCCAGCGTATGCAGCGTCGAAAAGACCAAATGACCCGTATTGGCAGCATGGAGGGCAATCTCTATCGTCTCCAAATCCCGCATCTCCCCCACAAGGATAATATCGGGGTCTTCCCGCAATGCCGCTTTTAGAGCATTGGCAAAGGTGAGGGTATCCTGTCCAATACTACGCTGAGAGACCAGTGACTGCTGATCTTTGTGAACAAACTCGACCGGGTCTTCGATGGTAATGATATGCCGCTTTTTATTGCGGTTGATTCGATCTAGCATCGCTGCCAAAGTCGTGGATTTACCACTTCCCGTTACTCCGGTGACCAGTACCAGTCCCCGATGGGCATCTGCCAACTGACTAATCGCTTTGGGCAGTGCCAACTCTTCGATCGTCAGAATTTTAACCGGAATAATTCGCATGACCGCACTCAATCCGTCTAGTTGATAGAAAAAGTTGACACGAAAACGGTGATCCTCATCCAAGACATAGGTACAGTCCAACTCCTTAGTCCTTACCAGATTCTCATACTGTTCTGCTGTCAAAATCGCCTGAGCAATCCCGTCTAGTTCTTCATTGCTTATCTGCTTATCTCCCAGTTTCAGAAGCTCTCCATTGATACGCAACCGAATAGTCGACCCGGACTTTAGATGCAGATCACTGCCACCATTATGGATAAGGTTTTTAAGATAGAAGATCAGTTTTTTTTCCATTGGATTCATAAGAGGTCTTTTTTATTAAAATTTTATTAAATTATATCAAAAGAATTTTATTTTTATATTTTATTAAGTTAAGGAGTTTTTGTCTAGGAGCCGAAGCCTTCAGCCCCAAAAAGCGAAGCTAAAGCTTTCGATTCCTATATTATTTGAGCTGATCGAGCATATTTTGAAATGCCTCTTCAAAGGCTACCAACCCTTCGTTGAGCAGTTGATCGTAGATCGCATCCATATTGAAGCCGCTATCTTCGAGGTGCATAAAATAACCGTCAATCACGCTATCCTCAATTGGGAGTGCAACCTCTTTATCGTTGGTCTTGATATGACTTTCGATAGTCGCCAACGGTGCGGTGTTGACCGAGTGAGCCGCCATCAACCCTTTGATATAGTAGTTTGCCGGAAGTTCATCACCTTTGACTCCGGTACT
>JACXUN010000006.1 GCA_014763905.1 Campylobacterales bacterium | reverse complement strand
ATTTTTTAACATATATAGTTTTTTTATTTTTTCTGGTATGCTATACAGAGATACATTCAGGAATAATGAACCATGATAATAGAGCCGCCAAAATGTCTTATACTAGAATTGCCGAGTCAAAGAGCAGACTGCCCGATTAAGTGTCTGCACTGTATCCATAAGAGTGTCAAAAGCTCTCCCTATCCCAAACTCGTGCATAATGAAATTATCAAAATATTAAAAGAGGGACGGCAGATCGGCATCGAATATCTCAATATCTATCCCCATAATGATGAGATATCACTCTAACCTCTCTATACCCTGCCGTATATCAAACTCGCTTATGCATTGGGACATAAGATCAAAACCGTATCCAACGGTGCCAATCCGGACGATATCAAGCAACTGCTTCCCTATCTCTACCGCATAGCCCTATCGGTCGACTCGGTCAAAGCCGATAATTATGCCAATTTACGTGATGCCGATTATCACCATACTTTATTAACCTGAGTTCGACGGAGTATTATAGTCACAAGAACTCTATCAAGCCTATCTTAAAAAAAGATAACGGAAGTTTTTTAGGGATTCTTAACAGCTTAACTAAAGAAAAAACATTGTAAAAACTGCCTTAGTATTTAAGCAACAAAGCAAGCATTTATTCGGTACGCACTTCACCCACGAAAGTGGGCACTTGTGTTTGCGTACCGAATAGATGCCTGCTTTGCTGCTCTCTCAATTAAGATTGACTAGGAAACGTTCATGCTCGTTCATATCTGCTGTGCAGTAGATAGCCACTATTTTTTACAAAAGCTCCAAACAGAGTATCCCCAAGAGAAACTCATCGGTTTCTTTTATGATCCAAATATCCATCCCTATAGTGAATACACACTTCGACTCTTAGATGTCAAACGTAGCTGTAAAATGTTAGGTATCGAACTGATTGAAGGAGAATATGATACAGAAAAGTGGCTCGAATCGGTTAAAGGATTGGAACATGAACCAGAGAAAGGTTCCCGCTGTGCCGTCTGTTTTGATCGGCGATTTGAGGTATCGGCTCAACAAGCAAAAGCATTAGGAGAAAAAACATTTACCTCTACCCTGCTGACCAGTCCCAAAAAATCGCTCAAACAGCTCAAACATGCCGGGGATCTTTTGGGCAGACAGTTTGATGTGGAGTTTATTGCTCCTGATTACCGCAAAGCTTCCGGTACCCAAGAGCAGAATATCTTAGCCAAAAAAGATCAACTCTATCGCCAAGACTACTGCGGCTGTCTCTTTGGACTCACCATGCAGCGTGAACAGCAGCAAAAATTAGCCGATGAGCTTTTTTCCCCAATCTCAAAACAGATTCAACCCGAATCGATTGAGTCACGCATTGAACTCTATGAACATCGCATCAATTTAGAGGAACAAGATATCAAATACCAAATCATCAAAGAACGTTTTCTCAATTGGCGTATCGAGTTCGGACTCTTACGCGATAAAAAAGGAACTATCCCGGCTCATTTTCTACCCTACTCGACGCTCAAAAAACCCTATACCCGCGGACGAATTGAATATGCTATCAATAAGCTGCACGATATGAATCGGGATGAAGTTAAATTTATTACACTAGATTATTATAATCAATTAGCGGGAACTTATTTTGAAACCGTTCGAGAGTTGATCTTCAACTCCCCAACCTTTGAGATCGAACTGACTATTCGCCAAAAAATTATTAGTAATCCTTATGATCTTTCTACCGTCTTGGTGGTCGATGAAATTCCGACGCAAAAAATTGAAATTCTCCTTCAAAGCCATATTTATGAAGATGTACGTGAGGTTCTTGTTCAATTTTGATAGACTTTTAGCTATATTTAGATAAAATTCGTAAATTTTTTTCAAAGGCATCACTCGTGATTTATGACGTTGTTCAGATTCAAAACATACTACCTCACCGATATCCATTTCTTCTTCTTGACCGAGTAACCAAAATCGAAAAGGGAGAGTATATTGAGGGATACAAAAATGTCTCAATCTCCGAACCGGTCTTTCAAGGACATTTCCCGGGTCATCCAATCTATCCGGGTGTCATGATTATCGAAGGTATGGCACAAGCCGGTGGTGTTCTGGCATTTGAAAGCTCTTCTGAAGCAGAGCAAAAAGCCGCAGAAGAGAAAGTGGTCTATTTTATGAGTATCGATAAAGCTAAGTTCCGTACACCGGTCACACCGGGGGATCAATTGGTTTACAAACTCTCTGTTTTAAAGCATCGAGGCAATATCTGGCAGCTGGATGCCAAAGCCTATGTCGATGATAAATTGGTGGCAGAAGCAGAACTCAAAGCCATGATCGTGGATAAATAAGATGTCAACTATTCACCCAACCGCCGTTATCGAAGAGGGTGCAATCATCGGGGAGAATGTTACAATCGGTCCATTTGTAACCATCTCTTCCCAAGCCAAAATCGGTGATAACACCATCATCGAATCTCATGCCGTCATTGACGGCAAAACGACCATCGGAAAAGGCAATCATATCTTCTCTCATGCTGTCATCGGCTCTATTCCCCAAGATCTCAAATATGCCGGAGAAGAGGTAGAACTAATTATTGGTGACCATAATCGTATCCGTGAATTTACGCTATTGAATCCCGGAACACAAGGAGGAGGTAGCATCACGCAGATCGGAAATCATAATCTATTGATGGGATATGTACATCTAGGGCATGATGTCAAAATAGGTAATCACTGTATCCTTGCCAATGGTGCCACCTTAGCAGGTCATGTGGAGTTGGGTGACCATGTGGTGATCGGCGGATTGACACCGGTTCACCAATTTGTTCATATCGGTGACTTTGCAATGATCGCTGGAGCTTCGGCTTTGAGTCAAGATATCCCTCCGTATTGTTTAGCAGAGGGGAATCGAGCAACCATTAGAGGACTCAATCTTACCGGTCTGAGACGACATATCGATCGAGAAGATATTGATGCTCTTAAAAACGCTTACCGTGTACTATTTGAGAGCGGCAATCCGCTTCAAGAGAGTGTACAGAAACTTTTAGAAGAATCCACCAGCAAGAGTGTTAAAAAACTTGTAACCTTTATCAGTAACTCCAAACGTGGTATTCCATTCACAAGGAAAAATATTAATGGCTAGAAAAATATGTAGCTTTTGCGGTACTACAGAACGAGAAGAAAACCCTTTTATAGCAGGAAATCACGTCTATATCTGTTCCAACTGTGTTACCTCAGCCTACAAAATTCTTTTCGGAGAAGCAGAGAGTTCACACTATCATCCCGAATCCCAAACCCTGCTGATCCCAAAAGAGATTCATAAGATATTAAACGAATATGTTATCGGTCAAGAGAGTGCCAAAAAGACCCTCGCTGTTGCCGTTTACAATCACTATAAACGTATCTTTAAACGGGAACATGACCAAGATACCTCTATTGACAAATCCAATATTTTATTGATTGGTCCAACCGGATCGGGTAAAACCCTTTTGGCTCAAACCATTGCCAAATTTTTAGATGTACCGATTGCAATCAGTGATGCGACCAACTTAACAGAAGCGGGTTATGTCGGAGAAGATGTTGAAAATATTCTTACCAAACTCCTTCAAGCTGCCGATGGTGATATCGAAAAGGCGGAACGCGGAATTATCTTTATCGATGAGATGGATAAGATCGCCCGAATGGGAGAGAACCGATCAATTACCCGAGATGTCTCCGGCGAAGGTGTACAGCAGGCACTGCTTAAGATTATTGAAGGTTCTGTGGTGAACATCCCACCAAAAGGGGGACGAAAACATCCAAATCAAGATTTTTTACAAATTGATACCTCCAATATCCTCTTTATCTGCGGGGGAGCGTTTGATGGGATTGAAGAGATTATCCGAAGACGTTTGGGTGCCAACCAACTCGGTTTTGGACAAGCAAAACGAAGTAAACAGACCGATGATGATGTGATGCATCTGATTGAGTCCGATGATTTAGTTCAATTTGGTATTATTCCGGAATTGATTGGACGATTGCATGTCACGGCAACCCTCAATAAAATTACACTGGAGGATATGGTTCGTATCTTGGTCGAACCGAAAAACTCTATTGTGAAACAGTATCAAAAACTTTTTGAGATTGACAACGCCGTTTTAACTTTTGAGGACAATGCTTTACGTGCTATCGCCCAAAAAGCCATCAATAGAAAGACCGGGGCAAGAGGATTGAGAAGTATTATGGAAGAGGCACTAATCGATATTATGTACGAGCTGCCTGATTTAGAGGGTTATGAGATTATCGTTACCGATGATGTCATTGAGAACGGATTAAAACCAATTTATATAAAAAATTCAAAATCTGCATAAGGATCACTATGTTAAAAAAATTTTTAGGTATGTTTTCTAATGACTTAGCCATAGATTTAGGAACGGCAAACACACTTGTTTTAGTTAAAGGAAAAGGGATCTGTATCAACGAACCATCGGTTGTCGCGATACAGTATGATAAACACGGGAGAGAAGATATCTTGGCTGTCGGACAAGAGGCTAAAGATATGGTTGGAAAAACACCGGGTAATATTAAAGCGATTCGACCAATGCGGGACGGGGTTATCGCTGATTTTAACGTCACAGAAATGATGATCCGATACTTTATCGAAAAGGTACACAACCGGAAAGGTCTCTTCTCTCCAAGAGTTATTATCTGTGTACCGTACGGCTTAACGCAGGTTGAACGAAAAGCGGTTAAAGAGTCGGCAATGAGTGCCGGAGCAAGAGAAGTGTATCTAATCGAAGAACCGATGGCAGCGGCAATCGGTGCCGGTATCCCCGTCAAAGAACCAAACGGAAACCTTGTTGTCGATATCGGTGGAGGAACAACTGAAATCGGTGTCACTTCATTGGGTGGGTTGGTTCAAAGTAAATCAATCCGTGTTGCCGGTGACATGTTAGATAAATCCATTATCGATTATATGAAGAAAAACTTCAACCTGCTTATCGGTGACCGTGTCGCAGAAGATATGAAAATTCAAATCGGAACCGCAGTTCAACTGGAAGAAGAGCTGACCATAAACGTCAAAGGAAGAGATCAGGTAACCGGTCTGTTAACCTCCGTAGAGGTCAACTCTGAGCATATGAGAGAAGCAATGAAAATCCCAATCAAAGAGATCGGAGAGGCATTGAAACTTGTACTCGAAGAGACACCGCCTGATTTAGCGGGCGACATTGTTGAAAACGGTATCGTTCTCACCGGCGGTGGAGGTCTGATCCGTGGATTGGATAAATATCTCTCCAATATCGTTAAACTCCCGGTTTATGTATCAGAAGAGCCTCTACTAGCTGTTGCCCGGGGTACCGGTAAAGCTCTTGAAGAGATCGATCTGCTCCAGCACACCACCTACGATGACTAAGCGATTCGTTTTAACTATCACACTCTTTATAGCCGCTCTTCTTCTTTTTAAAAAAGAGGAGCGATTTCAGGAAAGTTTCGCACAACTCACTCTTCCTATCAAGAGTGCCTATCAAAATCTTGTGAACCAATTAGAGAGTAATTACGATAGGCACATCCAACAAGCCGAAACCATAGATGAACTCAAAGGGGAGAATCTACTCCTTAGAAAATATCTCTACCAGCAAAAAATGACCATTGATCAGATCGAACAGTATGGACGATTTAAGTATGAAAAGTTTGAAAACAGTGATAATATTTTACGGCTTCAAACCATCTCTTATAAAAAGCTCAATGATTTTTCCAGCCTCTATCTAACCGATAGTGATCAGGTTGTAGAAGATAAGATTTACGGTCTGATTCAAAAAAATGTGGCAGCTGGTATCGCCATCAAAAAAGACGGGATATTAGAGGGGGTTCTCCTCTCCAATGAGAAATGTCAATTTTCAACTTTTATCGGTCAACAGAAGATGCCGGGAATCGCCAAAGGAATTGATGAGACCACAATGGAGATTAACTTCATTCCCAAATGGTCCCAAATTTCCGTCGGTGATAAAGTCGTAACCAGTGGACTCGACAATATATTTTTGGCAGATATCCCAGTAGGAACCGTTACCAAAATATTGACTCGTAGTACCTATAAAACGGCTATTATTACCACCTATGCCGATATTTTGCATCCCAACTATTTCTATCTGGTTAAAAAAGTACCAGTAACCATTTACAATAACCCTCAACCTCAATCAAATGAGAACAATGAGACCAATCAGTCGGTAGTCAAGCCGCAACATTAATAGTTTATTAACTCTTTTTAGCTACTATGTACCAAAAAATTTCAAGAGAGAAATATGTCAAACAGCACAACCAAGGGCTTCTGCTTTATTAACTTTATCGTCATTGCTCTGCTTCCTACCCTATTTTTTGCCACCATTATTTTAGGATATCTTCATATTATCTCTCTTAAAGTAGATGCCTATTCGGTTGTCATTATCGGATTAATCTACTTGATCTATCTGCTCTTTATTCAGCACAATGCCAATTATGTTATTTGTCAAATGCGTCAGAATCATAAGCACCTGCAAGAGTCGATTCAGAAGAGCATTCAGAGTCATGCACTGACTATCGGAGAGAAAACCAAATCAACGATTCATATCGAAAGCTACTTCAACGAATACTATAAGGGATTTAGAAACGATAATTTTGCGTCAATTGCTCCCTCGTTTTTCCCGATGTTCGGTATATTGGGAACTTTTACTGCTATCGCCATCTCTATGCCTGATTTTAGCAGCCAAAACACCGATGCCCTTGATAATGAGATTTCACTGCTCTTAAGCGGTATCGGTACAGCATTTTACGCCTCTATTTACGGTATTTTCCTCTCTATTCTCTGGAACTATTTTGAAAAGCGGGGACTCTCTAAAGCCGATGCCGATGTACATAATCTCGAAAACACTTACAAAGAGTTTATCTGGAGTGCCAGTGAGCTGAAAAAACATGAGCATATGCAGCATCAGATGCGAGATCAGCGGTTGATTCAGGGACTCAAAGAGACCTTTAACCTAGAGTTTATCCAGACGCTCAATGAAAAACATCTGGAAAACTTCCAAAAAATCATTAATGAGACCAATAAAAATTTTACGACTGTCACCAATCACATGAAGATGGTCTCAACCGATCTTAAAGAGACCATTGCCCAGATTCACCAATCCCAAAGTGCCGTTGATGCGACCGCCAATATCGAGAAAAATATCCAAAAATTCAATCTTGCTTCTGAAAAACTCAGTACCTCCCTACAGCATTTTGATGCCACTTTGGAACAATCACTCAACCTTACCTTCCATAAGATTGATGATGAGCTGGGAGATATCATTGTCAAACTGGGGAACTTTGCCACCAGCATCAGTGAGCAAAATCGTACCTTGCAAGAGACCATCACCCGCTATCACAACCAAATCTCTAACAGATTAGTGTAACCGCAATGTTTCACAAGCATCGAAACCAGGAAGATCGATCCAACTTCTGGATCTCTTATGCCGACTTAATGGCAGGGCTACTTTTTGTTTTTATCTTATTGATCGGTGCTATTATCGTTAAATCGACCTTTCTCAAAAGTTCACTCAAAGAGAAGGAGCAAGCGTTAGAACTTCAAACCCAAACCCTCCAAGCTCAG
Organism: Campylobacterales bacterium; assembly: GCA_014763905.1. Classification (GTDB taxonomy): domain Bacteria; phylum Campylobacterota; class Campylobacteria; order Campylobacterales; family Sulfurovaceae; genus UBA1140. The sequence goes on along the minus strand of JACXUN010000006.1, from coordinate 8,646 downwards.
CAAGAAGCATTGCAAGAACAGTCAACCAGTATCGATATCAAAGATGAAGAGATTACTAAACTGCGTAATCTTTTAGCCAAACGGAGTAAAGAGCTTGCCAAGACCAATCAAACACTGACTTTGACGCAAGATAGTCTCAAACTCAAAAGTAATGAGATCGAAAAACTCAATCAACTGCTTTTAGCCAACAATACCCAGATAGATGAGTACTCTGAACATATTATTTTGCTGCAAAATCTTCTCGATGAACAGAACCAAACTAATCTCAAACAGCAAGTCGAACTGCGTAAACATGAGAGTGAAGTCATCCTCCTCTCTAATCAGTTGACAGAGAAAAAAGAGCGGCTTAAACTCAATGAAGAGAAACTGGTACAGCTCCTCCAAGCCGTTGATCAAAAGCAGACACAATACGATAAACTGCTTATGAAGCTGCAAAAACAGAAATCTCAGATCAAATCACTCACCGGTATCAAACTCAAGGTGATTGCTGAACTCAAAAAAGCTTTAGGAAAAAAGATCAATATCGACCGAGAGAGCGGTTCACTGCGGCTTTCGTCCAATATTCTTTTTGATAAAGGCTCTGATATTCTCAAAGAGAGTGCCAAAGGGGAACTCAAATCGACTTTTATCAATTACGTCCAGACGCTGATCAACAATCAAAATATCTATGATCATCTTGATCAAATCATTATCGAAGGACATACCGACAGTGACGGCGGTTATCTCTACAACTTAGAGCTATCACAGAAGCGTGCTTATGCGGTGATGAACTATCTCTTGGCACTAGACTATATCCAACGCCATAATATTAAAGATAAATTGGTCGCCAGTGGTCGCTCCTATCTCGATGCTATCGACAAAAACGGGATAGAAGACAAAGATGCCAGCCGACGAATCGAGATTAAATTCCGACTCAAAAACGAGGACGCGATGTACGAAATTGAAAGGATTCTCGATGCAGATTGAGTTTGAAGCTCATAAACTCAAAGCAGCCAAGGCTTATATCGCTAAGCTAGCTGAAGAAGAATCTGTACCGCAGAAAGTCGAAAAACCTCACCAAGAACCCTCCCTTTTTCAAAAAATTATTGATTTTTTATTCAAATGATTTTTAAAAAAAATATCATTATAACATATATATTATGTTATAGTAAGTTTCATTTTAATTAAAAGGACAATAAAATGGAACATCTAGTCAAAAAAATTCAATTCTCATCAATATCAGCTTTGAACGCATCAAGCCGTCGCTTTTGTGCGTCGCTTCGACTGCTGTCCCATCTCCAATCAATAAACATCAAGATATTGGGTCTCGCTACCGCACCACAGTGAGAACAAAGTGGCAGATCAACCGCTCTAAACGCCTCCATATCAATCTCTACTGTTACCCCTTCGGCACTGTAGATAGGCAGAGCATCGGGTACACTGCATATGATGAATGCTGCCGTGACACTCATAAATCTTATCCTCATCAAATCCGGCTTTTTGAAACTGTCCATCGACATTGGAGGTGAAGATAAAGTAATCCTTCTTATCTCCTACCAGCTCTTTGAGCATCGCAAAGCCTTCGTGTGGAATCGTTTGACGATAGAGATGAAGACGGTGTCCGTAAAATGCCCAAGCAAGATGCGGATCGGTTTCAAACCATTTTGGATTTGCCATCTCGACAAAACGGATGCCTAAGTGAGCAATAACCGGATAGGCTTTCCAAAACCCCTCATCACCTCGGAAATCAGGTAAACCGCTATCAACTCCCATCCCGGCTCCGGCAGTGATATAGATCGCATCAGCTTTTTGAATCGCCTCTCTCGCCAATTCAATTGCTTTACTATCCATTTTTGACTTCCAAATGTGCTTGAAGATGGGTAATAAAGGTATCAAACCCATCCAATTTATAGGTTCCCTTACGCTGTTTGACTCCCCACATTGGTTCAGGGAAATAGCTGTCATGACGAAAACGAGCCATAATATGCCAATGCACATGCGGAACATAGTTCCCAAAACTGGCAAGATTGATCTTATCTGGGTTAAAAAAGGCGATCATCTCTTTTTCAATAATATCCATTACTCTCCAAATTTCTATTTTGACAAGTGCAGGTGTTTCAGAGAACTCTTTGTAAGGTTCTTGCGTAAAAACTTTGAGCCATGGAATCTCAGACGATTCAACTTCAATTCTGATTAAACTATTTTGATATATTGGTTGCATGTTTTCCCCATTTTTTGTTTCTATTATAACATAGTGAGAAAAATTTGTTCAATTAAATAAATTTATTGCTATCATTTTACTCAATTTGATACCATTTAAGAAGCAGTGACTTCAGAAATTGTCTGAAATGTGAAACAAAAGTTACCGCTTTTGATATAAAATAGCAAGGAACCATCATGATCTTTAACTCACTTGATTTTATTGAAACACTTTCCATTGAGGAGCGACTTAACCATTTGGGTGATAAACGAAAAAAACCGGCTGACAAGAAGTTATATCGCTCCAATATGATGCTCAATCCCCTACGGCTAAAGCATATCAATCGTATTGATAATCTCGAAGCCGATATGATTACACTCAATCTCGAAGATGCCATCGCCCCAAGCCGAAAGAAGGAAGCCCTCTATAATATTGCTCTATTTCTCTCCCATCTGGAAACTGCCAAGAGCTTTATTATCGTACGCACCAATCCTTTTGATGAAGGAGGTCGAGAAGAGATCGCTTTTCTCAACGATTTTGCCTTTGATGCCATACGTGTCTCTAAAGTCAAAACCAAAGCAGAGCTTCAGAAAATCGACACATTACTGAGCCGTGACAAAGAGATTCATATCTCATTAGAGACCAAAGACGCATTTGATCAATTGGCTAACTTTAATGATATACCACGATTTACGACAGCAAATTTAGGAATACTTGATCTGCTAACCTCTTTAGGACTGCCTCAATCACTTATACAGTTTAACAATCCGACTATCCACTATATCCTCAGCAAGTTTCTGGTGGATGCCAAGATCGCCGGAGTCAATCCGATCTCTTTTATGTTCCAAGAGTACAACGACACGCAGAGCTTCAGAAAATGGTGCGAAATTGAAAAGCAAATGGGATTTACCACCAAAGCCTGCATGGGTCCATTACAGGTCGAGATTGCTAATGAAGTTTTTGGCCAAAGTGATGCCGCTATTAAAAGAGCTCAACATATCAAAATCGCATTCGAAGCCTCAGCGGCACGAGGAGAGAATGGCTTTATGGATGAGCAATATGGATTTATCGATGAGCCGATCTATCGGGACGCAATTTTGGCTTTGGAAATTAATAGTTAATATTCAAATTCCAAAAACCTTCTTAAAAACAAACACCCCAAATAAAGTAGCCAAAAGAGACAACCCTACATTCAGAAGGATATTACACCCCGCTTTTACCCACATCTGCTGCTGAAACAGTACCAATGTCTCTAAAGAAAAAGTAGAAAAAGTCGTCAAAGCACCTAACAATCCTGTGACAAGAAAGAGTTTTAATGCAGTAGGAAAATTCTCCTGCTGTACATAAAAGAAGAGAAAACCGATAAAAAAGCTGCCTATGATATTAACACTCAGCGTTCCGAAGGGAAATGCCGAGTGGGTAACCTTCTGTACCCATCCGGCTAATAAAAAACGGGAAACAGCACCGATAAAACCACCGATCCCGACACTTAGGAGTACTCCCCACTGCATTATTTTCTAAACTGCCAATCGTCAATCGGTTTTGGATCAAATGGTTCAGCTTTGAGTTTTAAAAGTTTGTTGAGAATATCAAGCTCTTTTTCCAATGACCTATCATTCAGTTTGTTCATCTCTTTTTCATAGTAATCTTTAAAGGTATAGAAAAGTTTTTGATACCCCTCACTCACTTTGAGTTTACAAGAGCTGCGTTCCCATGTTTTGATCGTCGGGAAGAGCGGTCGTTTCGGTGGGAATACGGTACAACGCTTCATAATCGACGGATAATCCTCCATCACCCATTTCACTTGATCGTTACAACCGGCTCTGGCATCCATGATCCAATTTTTCATCACGGTTACATAGTCACTAACCAAAATCGCTTTGTGGATACCGCCGTTGTAGTAATAACTGCCTTTATAGTTTTCAAATTTTGCCGAACCGCTATTGCTGAATGATTTACCGTTCACATCGGTATAGGAGACACTCAATTTGATATCATCCGAACCGGAACCAACCTTTTTCAGCTTCAAGAGTACGACACCGCCTTTGGTCTCATCCCCCTCTGTTTTAGAAGGGAAAAGGGTATTGACTTTCATGATCTCTCCGGTTGCCAATTTGGCTTCCGGTGAACCATAAACTCCCTCAATATCATACTGTCGACTGTCAAGCTTTAAGGTTAGATCATAAACCAGCGGTGTCACCATATAATCAAATTCATCATCCAAAAGCTCTTTGAATGTTTTGGAAGAGTGAACCGAGAAGTAATTGGCTCCTTTGGTTTTAGAGACATATTCGACGAGGTCATTATTGAAGTCGACACCGACACCGATAAAGGTGGTATGTATTCCTTTTTCACTCGCTTTTTTCGCCATACCGAAGAGTTTGTCATCGCTTAACTCTCCACGATTTGGCATCGCATCGGTTAAGAAAACGATACGGTTCTCATACGCCGGATCGAGTGTAATATCATCAAAGAGTTTAACCCCCTCTTCATACCCGGCACTCCAATCCGTTCCGCCACGCTCTTCTAGCTCCAAAATATGATCTCGAATTGCTTCTCTGTCCGTATCACCGACCAGACGCAAGGGTTTGGCTCGATAGGCATTGTGATCAAACAGTACAATACCAGCTCGGTCGTCATCTTTAAGATGAGCCAACATGGCTACGATTGATTCCGTCGCAATCTGCATCTTTTTCTTAGACTCTTTTTCATTGGTCTCTACACGATTTCCGCTCTGATCATAATAATAACTGTCAAAACCTGCTCCCATTGAACCGGAGATATCCAATACCACAACCAGATTCAATTTTTTGCGTTGGAAATCTTTTTCATTGATACCGGAGTTGAGTCCTACTGAGAGAAAATACTCCTCCTCTTTGGAGAATGGATTGATTCGTTTTGCCGTTGAGTAGCTTGGACAGAAAAGATCTTGGCACGTTCCACCTTTGAGACTGGTATCGAAGAAGTGATTATAGAACTGCCCTTCATAAGTAATTGAATCATATTTTGGAAGATAACCGTTATCGATATTGGCTTCAAAATTTTCGGTATCTTTGGCTCCACCCACGGCTAAGCCAATTTTCTTCGGAGCAATCGACATCGATTTAGGAACCGGAGCTGCCGCCATCGTCACACTCATGCTTCGACTGTCTTGCATCTCTTCGGTTGCATTATACTCCCAATCATCGACCTGATTAGAACCTGTTCGTTTCGTCATTCCATGCAATAGTGTCAGACTTATAACTAAAAGTGTTAATAAAATCTTTTTCATTTCTATCCTTTAAATCTGAGGTTAATAAAATTAAAATAATTTTATATTATTATAACAAAATAATACGATTTCTAATGATGATTTTTCAGCTATGCGGTGTAGTTTTTATCTCGTACACTCATCTGTTTGCTATCCTCATCCATATAGATATCAAACAGATCAATAGCTCTAAGCAGTGAACTCAATTTTTTATACCCATGATTGAGAGGAGAGAATGAACTGTTGTTACTGATATAGTGTCCCATATCGGCGAGATTTGACCAGCCAAACTCATCCATTGTCTGCTGATAGGCATTGAGCAGCAGATTACAGAGCCATCGATCCTGTTTGAGATCGGCGGTGTTCTTTTTAGGTGATTCCATTATTTGGACTTGACTCTGCATCAACTGTTCGGTAAAGATAAATTGTGAACAAGCAGCAATAAAAGGCTTGGGTGTTTTTCTCTCTCCAAATCCAAACACCTTGATACCATCCTGCTGAACCCGCATGACTACCGGCGTAAAATCACTGTCACTGGTCGCAATGGCAAACGCATCAATCTTTTTGGTGTGCAGCAGATCCATTACATCAATCGTCATGAGGATATCGGTAGCATTCTTGTTTTTGCTATAATCAAACTGCTGAATCGGCTTGATAGCAAACTCCAGCAGTTTCTCCTGCCAATTTTTGAGATTCTCTTTGGTCCAGTTTCCGTATGCTTGACGGATATTGACCACACCGTATTTGCTTAGTTCATTGAGTATCCCCTCGATGGCTCGATAGGAGATATTGTCCGAATCGATAAAGAGAGCGATACGATCTTCATGCTTCATAGCTATTGTTACCCTTGCTCTTTGGCTTGATAGTAGGTTAGAGAGGAGCGTCCAAACTTTTTACGTTTGACCTGCACCAACGCACCGATCTCATCTGGCAATGTCAAATTGGTCATATGTTCGACAACCACCATTTCACAGCTCCCCGGATCGATCTTTTGGATCAACTCAATCGTTTTATCATAGACACTATCCATTCCATCTCTCGTCGAAAAAGGCGGATCAAAGTAAAAATAGCTCTTCTTCTCACTCTTTTTTAAGAGATTCAATACCGTATCAAACTTCTCAAAGCTGTCACCGAAAAAGTGATAACACCGACTGGGATCGAGTTCATTGATATTGGCTTGAAGTACTTTATAGGCGGTCTTGTTATATTCGATAAAATAACAAGCCCCTGCCCCCCGACTCAATGCTTCTAACCCAATCGAACCGCTTCCTGAGAAGACTTCGACAAAGTTTTTGTCGATAATGTCAAACTGCAGCGTATTAAACAGTGACTCTTTTAAAATCGATTTGGAGCTTCGGGTTGTCGAGATATTCGGTATCTCGATATACTTCCCTTTGAACTCTCCCCCGATAATTTTCGTTCTGAAATTCTCTTGTTTACTCATTCTATAACAACTTATTATCCTATTGATAGTCTGAGTCGGATCGGTTTATGATATCTTTTTATTTAAGACATCTTTTTGCGGACGATCGGCAAAAGCTTCTCTTTGATCTCCTGTAGAGACTGTTCATACGCTTCAAAAGCTTCCCCTTCCGGGTTCTCAAATCCGATATGAATGACTTCTACTTTTTTAGGAAAGGCCGGACACTTCTCTTCTGCATCACCACACACGGTAATCACCAGATCAAACTCTGTATCTATAATTTTATCTAAAGTTTTTGAATAATACTCATCGCTCCACGCCTCTTCATTCTCCAAAGCCTGTTTCGCATACGGATCAATTTCTCCGGCAATCTCAATTCCGGCACTATAGGCTCGCATATTATTGAGGTATTTATTGATCAACGCTTCGGCAACAATGGAGCGACAACTATTCTTGGTACATAAAATCAGTACTTTTTTCATGGAAATCTTTCCCTCTATTTTAATCAAGTTTCATTTATTACTTTTTCAATAAAAGTTTCAACATATTATCACAATAAAACATTAAAATAAATATAAATATCGAATTAATTTTTTCAAACAATTTTTATGATATATTTGCTCACACTATATCTTTTCATGACGATCTTTCAAATTTAAAAAGTGTTATTTAGCTATAATATTGAATTAAAAAATTGAGTTTCATGGAGTATTGCGATGATAGATAGTAAAAAAGAGACCAGCAGCGAACAACACACACTCTATGTAGAAACCATTCAAGAACACAAACGAGTCATCAACAAAGAGCGGAATATCTATGAGATTACTCCTAAACATCGACGATTCCGTGTCTATATCGGTCGTTTTTTTGAACTCAAAAAAGGCTTGCACTCCGTATTTAATGAGCTGAGAGAAGCATCTGACAAAGATTATCTGGAGCTGATGATCAACTCCGGCGGTGGATTGGTCAATGAAGGACAGCAGTTTTATAACCTCATTCAAGAGAAGTTCTACGGTCGAACTGTTAGTTACCTTGACAATATGGGCTACAGCATGGGTGCTCTGCTCTTCTGTATGGCAGATAAACGGGTGGTTTATCCTTACTCCGACTTGATGTTTCATACCTATTCACACGGCTCTCACGGCAAAGGCGACGAGGTCAAAAGCCATGTCGATCACACCTCCAAAAAGCTGGAACGATTTTTTTATGATCTGATTGTCAAACGAGGCTTTTTGAACGAAGAGGAGTTCCAGCAGATGTTAATCGGCAAAGATTACTGGATGGATGCCAAAGAGCTTTGCAAACGTGGCATTGCAACCCATGTTATCGCAGAAGGGTATGAGATGAGCGCACTCGAATACCTCAAAAAGCTCAAAAAAAATAAAAAGAAGAAAAAAGAGAAACAGGGAAAAAAGAATCCACCGATGATGCCGGTGAAGCGTAATTTACGCCCAATGGTGAAATAATGAAGATACGTATCTACTACGATGACATTTTTACCATCTAAAAAGCTCTAAAACCTCTATTTTAAGGGATTTTATATTAAGTTGTATTCTTGTCTAAAATTGATAGTTTTCTGAAAATAGACAAGTTTTTAGACAAGAGAAGGATGTATTAAATTCAACTAATATAGGTGCTAATTCAACCCATTCCAATACTCATAAAGAGTTAAAATATATGCTAAAATAGCATCTTAAAAGAAGACGTGATGCAAACAGATTTACTCGAAATTTTCAAAGAAGAGATATCAGAACAAGCAAGGAAAGAGGCAAGACAATATAGTTTACCGATAAT
>JACXUN010000132.1 GCA_014763905.1 Campylobacterales bacterium | reverse complement strand
TATGATACACCTCGCTTCCAATTCCGAATCCAGAGCGTTGCTGCTTAGAAACGCCAATATTCCTTTTATCCAAAAAGCTCCCAAATATGATGAAGAGCAGATTACCACCACGATTGCCAAAGATTTTGTCTATATCGCCAGCAAAGGGAAGCTCGAAGCGGCGATTCGGGAGTTTGGATTAGTGCGACCGCTGCTGACAGCTGACTCGGTGATTGCCACAGCCGAGGGGAAGATTTTACGCAAACCCAAAGATATTGAGGATGCCCGTCGGATACTTGGGCTTCAAAGCGGAGCCGATATTGCTATCATTTCGGCGATGCATTACAAAACTCAATCTTTCTACCTCTGTGATGTCTCGGCAACCTACTATCAATTCGCACCGTTTGAGACGGAAGATTTGGAACGCTATCTGACAAGTGGTGAATGGCAAGGCAAGGCAGGTGGCTGTATGGTCGAAGGATTTTGTAAAAAATATATCCAAGAGGTGCAAGGCTACGAGAGTACCGCGATGGGACTTTTTGTAGAGCGACTTCTGGGATGGATGGAGAGATAACCATGTATGAAAATGAACTCAATGCCCTTAGAAAGGCGAATCGATTTAGAAAACGACAAATCTTTGATGCAAATATTATTGATTTCGCTTCAAATGACTATCTGGGATTGGCTCATGACAAAAAACAGTTTGAAAAAGCAGTCAACCTTGTCAGACAATTCAAGACCCACGCTCCCAAAGCCAGTATGCTGGTCAACGGGTACCATGAGATTCACGAAGGATTTGAACGAACCATCTCCTATCTGAACAGCTTTGAAAAGGGAATGATCGTCGGTTCCGGCTTTTTAGCCAATATCGCCTTGATCGAATCGCTGGTACGCAATAAAGATATGCTCTTCATCGATGAGGAGTATCACGCCAGCGGTATGTTAGCTACCCGGCTGATCGAGGGGCGTTTTGTTACCTTTAAACACAACGACCCAGATGATCTCAAAACCAAACTGCAACAGCATAGCAGCAACGGGCGTAAGATTATTGCCGTGGAGGGAGTCTACTCCATGACAGGACGGCTCTGCCGACGGGAAATTTTCGAACTCGCTGATCGCTATGAGGCACTCTTAATTGTAGATGAGGCACACAGTTCGGGAGTGATCGGTCCGACACTGCTGGGTATCTTTGAACATTATGCGATCAAACCGCAGCCAAATCATATCAAGATGGGAACACTGGGCAAAGCTTACGGCAGTTATGGAGCTTATATTTTAGCCAGTTCCGAGATTATCAGCTTTTTGGAAAATCGTGGCAAACCGATTATCTATGCGACCGCTCCGTCGGTCTTTGATACCGCTTTGGCTCTGCTGAATGTCGAACTGATCTCCAATAAAAGCGAAAAGTTCAAAAAGAAAATCGAAGAGCGTCAAGCAATTGTCAAAGAGATAACCGGTATCCAGCTAGAATCCCTCATCCTGCCGATTCCGGTACCGGATAACGCGATGACCCAACGCCTCCAGCAGGCACTCATTGTTAAAGGTTATCTAGTCGGTGCTATCCGCCAACCGACGGTAGAAAAGCCGATTTTACGAGTGATCCCCCGCTTAGGTACACCTAAGAAAGCTTTAAAGTCACTACTCAATCACTTTTAGATATAATATAACTATTTTCTAAAGAGAGAAAGACTTATGATTAATCAGCTCATCAAAGGGTCGATCATATTGGTGATTATCTTCGCCGTCGCACTCTTTGCTGCCTTTATCTATGCTTACAATGAGATCAAGCTAGATATGGATAAAATTGTTAACTATACTCCTAAAATCTCGTCGATGATATTGGATCAACAGGGTAACCTTATCTCCAATATTATGGAGGGAGAACACCGTCTCTATGCCAAATATGACGAGATGCCGGGTCATCTGATCGAAGCGATGGTTGCGATCGAGGATACTCGGTTTTTTGAGCATGATGGAGTCAATCCCGATGCCATTATCCGTGCGGCGATACGGAACTATGAGGCGGGCGGAAAGGTAGAGGGTGGAAGTACCATTACCCAGCAGTTGGTCAAAAAAATCCTCCTCTCTCCGGAAAAAAGCTACACCCGAAAGATCAAAGAGGCGATCCTCGCCATGAAGGTCGAAAACGAGTTGACCAAAGAGGAGATCATGGAGCGTTATCTTAATGAGATTCCTTTCGGTAATAACTATATGGGTATCAAAACCGCTGCCAAAGGGTACTATCACAAAGAGCTAGATCAGTTGACGCTCAAAGAGGCGGCTCTATTGGTCGGACTTCCGAATGCTCCCTCCTATTACAATCCGATTAAGCATCTTGATAGGGCTCTCAAACGGGCGAATACCATTCTGACCCGGATGAAAACATTGGGCTGGATCGTTGAGGAAGAGTATCTCAAAGCAATTAAAGAGACACCTGAAATTCACAACAGCAGCCTGACACAAAATATCGCACCTTATGTCACGGATGAAGTGGTACGCCGCCTCTCCAAAGAGTTCAAAGATATCAAAACCGGTGGATATACCATCTATACCACCATCGATATGGCACAACAGAAGCTGGCTCGCAAAGCGGTGAAGTATGCTCATGAAAAAATTGTCAAAAAACAGGGTGAAAATCCCGCAACTACCTCGCTTAATGCTGCCCTCATAGCCGTTGACAATGAGACCGGCGATATCAAAGCAATGATAGGTGGCGTAGACTATCAACGCAGCTCTTTTAACCGTGCAACCATGATGACCCGTCAGCCCGGTTCAGCTTTTAAACCGTTTCTCTATCAAGTTGCGTTAGACCTTGGTTACAATCCGGCTACCGAACTGACCGATGTGGCACGAACTTTCCAGTACTATCGAAACGGACAACGCGTTATCTGGCGGCCGAAAAACTATGAAAGTAACTTTGTCGGGTTTATTACCTTGCGGGAAGCCTTGGTACACTCTCGAAACTTGGCGACGATCAATCTAGTCACCGAAGTGGGAGTACAGCGTATTTTTGAGAAATTGAAACCGTTAGATATCCCGCATATCCCTCAAGATATGTCAATCTCACTGGGGAACTTAGGACTCAGTCCGGTCAAAATGGCACAGATATACTCCGTCTTTGCGAATAAAGGACATATGATCGAACCGCGTCTCGTCTCCAAAGTGGTCTCTCGTGACGGAACCATTATCTATGAGGCACAAAATCAAGAGATAGCCGACTTCACGCAGCCGGAACAAGCTTATCTTATGACCGATATACTCAGAGATATCGTTATCCGAGGAACCGGGCGTAATGCACAGGTTCCGGGAGTCGAAGTAGCAGGAAAAACCGGAACGACCAATGACAACGTCGATGCGTGGTTCTGCGGATTCTCTCCGTCGACCGAAGTGATCGTCTGGGTCGGACGAGATAACAATAAGCCGATCGGAGCAGGCGGAACCGGTGGGGGAGCGGCAGCACCGGCGTTTTCTTACTATTTCAAAAAGCTTTATGAACTCTATCCGCATCTGCCTAGAAAGTTTGAGGTGCCAGACGGGGTTTACAATTCACGTGACGGTGTCATCACCGAACTCTATACCGATATCTCACCTCTACCGACACGTGCTGAGACTTCGACAACTGAAGAGTTCCCGGATCTCTTTTAATGATGCAAGGCATTGTCGTTAAATACAGTGAAGCGAAGGGGTATGGATTTATCCGTACCTCTGAGCGTGAAGAGGATATTTTTGTCCATATTTCAGAAGTACAAAATGCCGACCGATTAACGATCGGGCAGAAGGTTGACTTTGAGATCAAGCAAACCTCTAAAGGAGCGGTTGCCCAATCAGTAGTCGCAGGGAGAACCGCTTTGTCTCCGTCACTGATATACGGTATCATTGCTTTCGTTTCGACATTACTTATCGCTCTGCTGCTACAGCAACTGCCTTTAATTCTCAACTATCTTATTGCAATCAATATCACCACATTTCTGCTCTACGGATATGACAAACAGCTTGCCCAAACCGATAAGGTAAGAGTCCCGGAACGGACGCTCCACATGCTGGCTCTACTTGGCGGTTCTCCCGCCGGACTGATAGCCCAACGTTTTTTTAGACACAAAACCCTCAAAAGCTCTTTTCAGATACTCTATTGGGCTATTGTATTGTTGCAGGTGGGCGTACTCTATTTTATTTTTTTAGCTCCACCAACTTGGCTTTGACCGCATCTACATGTCCTTTGACCCGGACATTGTCCCATCGATATGCCAAAGTACCGTTCGGAGCGATTAGAAAGGTACTGCGTACTACACCCATATACTCTTTGCCGTAATTCTTTTTGAGCTGCCAAACTCCGAACTGTTTACAGAGACTTTTATCTTCATCGGCTAGAAGCGTAATTTTGAGCTCTTTTTTCTCGATAAAATTGAGATGCTTTTTCGGACTGTCGGGACTGACCCCTAAAATAATCGCATCCAAACCGGTAAAATCAGGCATAGCTGCCGTAAAATCACACGCTTCGGTTGTACATCCCGGGGTATTATCTTTGGGATAGAAGTAGAGTACGATCCACTTCCCTTTGATATCTCTAAAACAGATCTCCTCTTCATCCTGATTGGGGAGACAAAATTCCGGTATGGTATTACCGATTTCTAACATTTTCATATCCTTAATTTATAGTCTATCTTAATAATCGTAGTATAACAGAATGCAGTTATAAAAAGAAGTAACATCTCTCTATCCACTTCACTTTAGTTTCAAACCCCATAGGGGCAATGTTCAAATACTCACAAGATATCTTACAGGGAGTCAGCAAGCAGGTTTCAAACCCCATAGGGGCAATGTTCAAATACCCTTTATTGCCAAAATATAGACCTTCAGGATTGAGTTTCAAACCCCATAGGGGCAATGTTCAAATCTGCTAAGATAGTTTCATGCTCTTTGATGGTGTCATGTTTCAAACCCCATAGGGGCAATGTTCAAATGCT
>JACXUN010000131.1 GCA_014763905.1 Campylobacterales bacterium | reverse complement strand
TATCGCACCCTTTTAACGAACCAGCAACGATTTCAATCGGTGTGTAGAGTTTGGAATTGATTTCTATCATCTTTCCTAATTTTTCCTTGTTTGCCAAATAAGCAGTGAGATTGATAATCCCCGCTTCAACCTCTCCTGTTATCAAATAGGTCACCACTTGGGGAACAGTTGCTACGATATAGAGTTTATCTTTGACCTGATCGTAAAGTGCAGTAGTTTTGAGCATCTCTTCTCCCGCCACACCATAGATGGCTTTTTGTGGTTGAGGCATGGCAATTTTGGTGATTTTATTGTCAATTAAAATCGAAAGATTGGTATCCACCACATCGATATTTCTGGCAAATGCGACCACCACTTTACCATAACCCATCTGGGTATAAGTGTCAATACTTAAGAGTGATTTTTTGGTAAGGTAACTTTTGTCCCCAATAATTAATGCGATATCACCACTTTTAGCATGCTGGATACTCTGTTGCATATTACTAAAGAGCAGATCAATAGAGCTGTTGGTCTCCTGTTCAAAAGCCTTAACCACTGCGGTTATAGGTTGTTTATATCCGGCTACAGCAGCAATTTTAAATCCCTCTGCAGGCAAAATCAGACTCAATAATAGGATTAAAAAAAGTACTCTTTTCATAGCATATCCCTAAAATTTATACTCAAATTGGCTATAGATTGCGTAAGCATTGTCATCGGTAATGTACGGATCTTTGGTTGATGCCTCTTTGATATAGTCTCCCGGAGTAAACGTACCGACACCGAATAAGAGATCAAGATTTTTATTATAAGCATAGGTTGCCATGATATCGAACTCATCCCCATAATGGTCATGAGTCATGGTTGGAATTTTATAAGTTTTCCATTTATCTGTCGGTTCATCCGCATAAAACTTATGGTATTCCAGTTTGATTTTGGCTTTTGGAATCCCGTTATAAACCGCAAAAATCTCTTTGTCCACCAAATTATCCCAACTAAAAAGGTTCAGTCGTCCGTAATATTTATCACTCGCTCCAAATACCGCATCAAATGTCTCTCGCTCTTCACTATTGGGATCATCCCCGCTCGCATAGGTATATCCCATTCCCACTTTGGTTTTGATCGCTTTGAGTTTGTATCCCCCTTCGAGATGGTATCCCAGTGCATCGATATCAACCTTTTGGTTATTGAGCTTGGTATAATCACCGGTTGATTTGATATAAAGCGTATCGTAGAAGAAACTATGAAAATCTTCATCATACGCTCTAAATCCACTGTAGTAAGTCTCTAACGCATTGTAGACTTCATTTTTAGTATCGTTCTTTTTATAGGCTAAGATCGGTTCAATCGCAGCCGTATCACGATATACATAATGTCCGTAGAGTCCTGCACCGGTATAGCCGTCACGATGATCGAGACTAAATCTATGCGGGTCATGAAGAATATTTTTACCGTAAAATACATCAAGAAAGTTTTTGTCCTCTTTATAAGAAACTTTGACCGCATCCCAATACCACTTACTCGCATTTTTCCACTCTCCTGGTCCATAGACTCTCAAATCACCGTAAGCGATACGCTGACGACCGGCTGTGACGGAAAGGTTATCGTGTTTATATTTGACAAAACAGTCATGCAGATCAATTAAATCTTTTTGGGTACTGTGTTCCTGATTAAATTCTTTGCTGTACCAGTTACTGTCGCTGAATCCCCAGCCAATAACACGCGAATCCTCTAACGAGACACGGAGCATAAGATCAGAGGTTGGTTTATATCTCATTCCCAGAATCAATCGACTGAGCAGATAACTATCATCTGCCTCACCCAATTTTGGATTGGTTCCGTAATACTTTTCGTTCATATTCTCAAAGCTTTCAAACCGTGCACGGTAATCACCGTCAAAGCTAAGATTGTCTGCCATGACGAGACTAGAGAGGGCAAGTCCCGACCATACTATTTGCTGTTTCATTCTTATATCTCCTACTTTCTGATTCCAGGTTTCTACTCTCTATGCATTATATATTCCACTATATAAAGATAGGTGCAAGAATAGCAAAAGAAATTAAAATATTGAATAAAAGCGTTATATATTTAAGTATATAATGATACTTCAATCTAAAGTGGTACTAAAAGTAACAAACGAATTAATTAAACCTTCTTTTGTAATCGCATTTTAAACAAAGCTCTTCACTGCACTGTCCAATTCGGAAGCTCTCTCTCATCGCTTTAGTCCGCTGCATGTCCAAAATATCTGCCAATCGCTGATTATGCAGATTCCCGAGTGCAATCACTCCGCCGCTATCCAAACAGCACGGCACGAGCGTACCATCCGCCAAGATTGCAATGTGAGAATCTAAGCCTTGACAAGTTCCGTGTCCATAAAGAGGATTGTTCAATGAAGGCCATTGAAAGTAATGATCAAAATGGAGCAACACTTTATGATCTAAACGGATGGAGGTTTTGCTCCGAGGATTGACCGTATCCAAATCAAGTGTAATATCAAAAGTGCGATTTAAGGCAGCAAAAACTTTCTCATTAAAACTCCGCTCACTCATTGCCTCATCGAGATTCCACATCCGTAGATTAATAAAAATCTCCTTTTGCTGTGCCACTTTGGCATGACAAAGTGCGATAATGGGTTCGATATACTGCTCCAAGGTGATGGCAGTATCGTTTTTGTTGTAACTGTTGAGCGAAACATTCATCTGTTTGACAGCCGGATGAAAGAGTGTCTCATGGCTATGTTTTTTCATAAAGTATCCGCTGGTCGTGAGCATCGCTTTCATGCCGTACCGATGGATGATTTCTAAATAATCATTGAGATTATTTAAGGTTAAAGGATCGCCGACAACATGACAGGCTATTTCATGGGTATATGTTTTGGCTTGCTGAATAATTGATTCAAAAAAATCCAAATCCATGGTGGTATTGGGCAGTGTTTTAGTGGGGCAAAAAGAGCAACGAAGTCCACAGACATTGGTGAGTTCGATATAGATTCGGTAGAATTTCATAAGATTAAATTAACTTGCAACCATATGGCTCAAACTTCCCATCCTCACTCATTAGATAATAGCTTCGATTGAGTGCCTGTGAGATTAACATCCGATCAAAAGGGTCTTTGTGATAAAAAGGCATCTCTTTGAGAGCCAAAGCATCTTCAGAGGAGAAATCCAAAAGTTCAAATCCACTCTCTAAGGCAATGGCTATCGGATCAAAACCGATCTCCAACTTTCCTATTGAAGCCTTGATCATAATCTCGGTAATGGTTATGGAACTGACATAAATGATATTGGAGAGTCGCTCTATAATCTCTTTTTGTTGATCAGAAAGTTTTTCAGGTTCACTGACTGCCCACAAAAAGATATGCGTATCGATAATAATCTTCACCGCTCCTCTCCGTAAAACATGGCATTGATCATCTCATCTTCTGCCATCATATCCTCTATAACATGGAGTTTGCCTTTGGCAAGTCCCAGTTTTCGTTTGCCTTTTGGTTTGTGAATCACCAAATCAGCGATGGGAAGATTGTTTTTAGCAATAGTTACCGATTCACCGTGATAGACCATCTCAATGAGTTTAGAAAGATTGGTTTTGGCTTCTGAGATATTGACAACCATCACATATCCTTTTTTTTAATTTGGTCTATTATACCATAGTTGGTCATGTTGGTCAAGTTTTATTAGTGAATATATATTTTGTACGATTTATGCTAAAATACCCAAAATCTAAATCACCATACCATCCTCATGGTACTTATCAAAGAGATATAATGACCATTATTAAGCCAACTTACACCTATATCGATAACCAATTTTACGAAAACCAAGCCGTAGCATTTGACACAACCATCCAAGCCATCGACTGTTATGAAAATCTCATCGTTCAATACCCCGATGCAAAAACAATAAAAGGAGGTGACAACTCCGTCCTCTATCCCGGCTTTATCAACTCCCATGTGCATTTGGAGTTCTCTGCCAATAAGACGACACTGCAATACGGAGATTTTATGCCGTGGTTGGATTCGGTGATTGCCAATCGTGAAGATCTGATCAATGCCTGTGACAATGCCACAATGGAGCAAGCCACGCAGGAGATGCTACACTCAGGGGTGACGACTTTTGGGGCGATCTCCAGTTTCGGAGCGGAGTTGGAGGTATGTGCCAAGACCCCGCAAAAGGTAGTCTTTTTCAATGAGTTGATCGGTTCCAATGCCGCCTATGCCGATGCCTTGTACGGGGACTTTTTGGCACGATTAGATGCTTCCAAATCCATTGGGAACGGTGTTGTAGCCGGTATTGCGATTCATTCGCCCTACTCCGTGCATCCGGTACTGCTTAAGCGAGCTGTCACCATCGCCCAAAATGAAAAACTTCCGCTCTCGGCACACTTTATGGAGTCACCGGCAGAGCGGGAGTGGTTGGAACATGAATCGGGAGAGTTTTTGAGCTTTTTTCAAAAGTATTTCAATACCTCGACACCGGTAACCACCATACCGGAGTTTATCGAGAGTTTTGATAATGTGGCAACCCATTTTACCCATGCCGTGCAGGCAAGCGATGCTGAGTTGGATTACTTATCCATGAAAAATCACTCCATAGCCCACTGTCCTCGATCCAATAGACTGCTGGGGTGTGGTCGACTGCCGATTGAAAAGCTGATTGAAAAAGGGATTCCGTTTAGTATCGCCACCGATGGGCTGAGTTCGAATCACTCTCTCAATATTTTCGATGAGCTACGGGCGGCATTGATGCTCCACTATTTGGGACCACTCGCTCCCTTGGCACAAATGCTGATCAAAGGGGTAACTTCGGTTCCGGCAAAAGCACTAGGGGTCAATAGTGGAGAGATTGCTGTAGGAAAAGCGGCAGACTTTGCGTTGGTCTCCCTTCCACATACACCAAACTCACTAGAGGATATTGCCTTACAAACGATTTTACATACACAGCATGTGGATCAGGTCATTATCGATGGGAAAAGCGAATAATATAATTT
>JACXUN010000130.1 GCA_014763905.1 Campylobacterales bacterium | reverse complement strand
GTTTAGAGACAATAGAGAAGTGATGGAGAGGTTTTTTGATGAAAATGAAACACTCCAAGAGGATGAGGTAACAAAACTGCATCATGATATCGCGTATCTTCTTTATCCTTCAATCACAAGAGCATTAGCACTTAACAAAGCGTATAAAGTGATCGTCGATGAGCAGAGCTTCATCTATGGTCGTGAGGCTCATATCAAACCGGTACAAAATATTCATAAAAGTGTAGAGATAGGCGAAGCAACTGAGGTTGAAATGGTTATGAAACAATAACAGTTATGTGTTGTTTAACGGTTTGATGTTTCACTATTTTGGATGGCTGTTTCGCTTTCCGTTTACCAACCGAATCGAATCGTTTCAAACCGCCAAATCTTGAGATCGTGAATGAGAAATATTTTTTGGTTAAAGCTAAGAACTTCGGTTCCGCATTGACACTATCCTTTAACGGAATCTAATCGGACCTAAAACACTGATTGTCGATTCACCTCGATTAGTAGTATTTTCATTGGGATGCTGGGTTACCGTGGTTAGGTATCCCCATCCATTGATATCGGTATACCAAAAGAGTGAAGTCATCTCGGCTCCCAATGGTGCAGAGAGCAGACGAGTGAGGGTTCTGTTTTGCAGATCATAAGCCCAGACGACATTATTGGGATGATGTGAACTGTCTTCCCCGATGGTGAGAATATCGGTTCCTGCCAGCATCGTAATGTTATCGGGATTGCTGATTTTATCAGGATGACAGCGATTGCCATAAAGATCTTTTGAGATCATCTCTCCTTCTAACAAACTTCGCATTTCTGTTGCCTGATAGTGTTTATTCAGAGAGAGTTCATATACGGCTCCGCAGTCGTTTTTAGCGAGATTAATATGATTATTGCCTCCTTGATCAAAAGCACTTTGTTCTAACATCCCCTCATTGATCTCATTCATTGCAATATAGAGTTTGTGTCGTACCGGATCATAGGTGATTCCTTCCTCTTTTCGCAACTCGGTAGTCGCTCCTTGCAGTGCCGCGTAGCGTCGTGTCTCTAAGCGGGAGGCGACGGTGGCATTGGCATCTGGTTTCAGTCGGAGACACTCGTGTCCGGCGGAGGTATGGATAGAGGTAAAGTTGATGGGACATCCGTTGGATTGCGGTGTTGCGGTTTCAAAAAAGTCGCTAAATTTCGGTTCTGAAGTGATAATGTGACGTATCTCTTGATCGGTAGCATGTCCCAGATCGATCCATTCCAGCGTAAAGGCTCCGGCACCTTTGGTATCGGTTTGGTGGAGTTTAGCGGCATAGAGTTGACCGCTGCTGAGATCTTCGGCTCTGTCGGCTTTGAACATAAAGAGTCCGACATTGGTTCCGTCATCACTCATATAGACAGTTTGACGATCGGGCATTACAAAGGCTAACTCGTGAGAAAACCGTCCCATACTATAGTGTTTGGTATGATGCGGTTCGCCCTCTTGATCTATGCGAACTTCCGGTACCCAGCCATAAAAATAGGGATTTTGTTTTTTGGCATTGCCATTAAAAAATTTGACGGTTTTATTATAATAGGGATCATTGGTAAAACCTTTAGCATCGACGGTGGTTTCAACTGTTTTGGCATCGCTTTCATACTCTTCACTGCCCAAATGGCTATTCCACGGTGTGGCTTGACCGGCACAGTGGACATATCCGCCACCTGGTTCATCTTTTTGAGAAATATAGCGAAGGGTATCGATTTTATTTTTTAAAACTCCCGTTGTGTGGTTTTGATCCAGTTCAAAAAGATACATGGCACCGATAGGACATTCAAATTGTGAGATCATGTAGAGTTTATCGTTGTGATGTAAAATAGAAGAGAAGTCCAGTCCGGATGATCCTATACCGCCGGTTGCACCATTACAGACATAGCGGCTACCGTCTTTAAAAAAAATCGGATTATCCTGATAATCTTTCAGTTGTCCAAAGGTCTCATTATGGTCGTGGTAGTTGGTATGCATGAGAGGAGTGAAGGCAATGGTCTGTTTTTCTCCATTGATTATTACTTCTTCAGTATGGAGGAGTTGATTTTTTTCTGCTTCTGTTTTGGCAAACGGGATGGATTTGAATCTGATTTGATCTATATTTTGAACTGGTTGTTGTGGTTCTCCTGCGATCAGCAGTGATAAGGCAGAGAGTAAAAGTAGGATGAGTTGTTTCAAGCTATAATTCCTTTTTGGAAGAAATTATAGCCAATCAGGCGTTAATTAAAACTCATTGGCAACACCGATAATATCAATATCAAAGGTACAGGATGCGTTATCCTCTTGTGTGGCAATGGTGACATTGACATACGAGGCTCCATTACTATACACTCCGTTGTCACAGGTTCGGGCATCATAATCATTACTCGAAGTATACCCTATTACACGACAAGAACTTCCCTCTTTGACCCGCCATTGGAAATGTCCATTTCGATACGCTTCCGATATATTGGTATGCCAAACACTGAAGCTAACAGTCGATGCAGGGCTATTGGCAACAAGGGTATATCCGGCAGATGGTAGTTTGGTCAATCCATTACCTCGAAGGGTATGTTTGAGTACCTCACCGATACGGGTATTTTCCCCGGTGTCAGCCTGTTGACCGTTGAGATTGATCCAGATCATGGCCTCTTTGCCGGTTAGGTGATAGTCATATTTATAGCGAATGGTAGCAGTGCCTTGCTCATTGAGCTGGTAGTTGTCGGAATCGGCGATACCGATCCACTCCCGCCCGTCATTATAACATTGGTCTTGGTAGTAGTTATGACCAACGGCGTAAAAGAGTTGATCTCTATTGGTTCCAAAGTAGTCATCGAGGAGTTTGATGGTGTTATAATTGCCGTCAATACGTTCGATATCCCATTTACCCATCGCTTCGTAGTTTTTGCCGAGTCCAAAGACGACGAGTTTGTCGGTATTGTTACCCTCCGCATTGATATATTTGAATACATCGGTAGGAATGTTGTCATAGAACTTTGTGGTTTGGGCATCACTATCTCCTTGGGCATCGATATGTCCATTAGCCAGACCGCTGCTGACATCACTCATACCGTAGAAGAGCCGCTTGGTGCTGTTGGTCTCTTTGGCGATTGGATTACCGTCGAGATTGGTTCCGGTTTGTGTCTCTCGTCCATCGACGGCATAACCGATAATGGCACCCAGTGATATATTTGGCTGCGTGTTGACTTGATTACCGTACTCATCGGTTACAGAAATAGCGAAGTTCTCTTCATATTTACCGTTGATAGTATCTTGTCTGGTACCGAGATAGGTCATAGAAATAGCTGAAGGCGGTCCTGACATGACACGGAGATTGACAATGGTCGAGAGTGATTTGGCTTCACTGTTGATATCGGTAAATTCCATAGTTATGTGAATCGGTACGATTCCGGAGAGCTGTTTGGATTTAACAACAAACGCACTGTTGTTCTCCTTCGCAAGCTCTAAGGTATTGACCGATGTTTTTGTAACGGTATTGAAAAGTTGAGCGATCAGAGCATTTTCCGTTTGGGCGGTAATGCGGGTGATATTGATATCATTTTCGTCAATGAGATTTCCTTCAGTATCTTTGAGTACAACCGAGAAGGTTTTCTGAAGCTGAGGAATGCCCATACTGAAGTCGCTGTCTTGGGTTGTAACGCTTAATGTATAGTCGATCGGTATATAGGCATTATCGGTAATATCATAGCTGACATTCATAGACTGTTTGCTCTCTGCGGTACTGTTTTCACTGTGATAAAACTTGAAAATACTGCCGGTATCGTTATTGTCGACTAGGGCTTTGAGATTGCTTGGTCCAGTATAGTTAAATGTCGCCACACCCAGTTCATTGACCGGTACGGCAAAAGAGCTGAAGGAACCGACATCTACCCCGTTGAGTACTTTGCTTGGCAACTCGACATAGACCGTTCCATTGGTATACGGTGTGATGTTTTTATACACACTGATAGGAATCTCAATGGTTTTGCTATTGCTGGTCAAGGTAATATCATGCAGTGTATTTGGGATGACGATGGTTGGCAGGGTCGTATCCAATTCAGTATTGTTGTCGGCTTTATTGAAACGGATGGCGACCTCTTGGGTAATAGTCTGCCCTGATTCGGTAAAGATGATCTGGGTCGTTGTACTCTGTCCGTCAACCGCATCAATATTCTCTGGACCTGTGTAGGTAAATCGGGCTTTTCCCGCTGCATCGGTTTGAGCGGTTGCGGAAGCAAATGAACCGTATTGACTGGCGATATTGAGAATCTGGAGAGTTTTACCTGATACACCGACTCCTTTTTCATCGACCAGATCAATCGAGATACTCAGTTCCTCCGATGCTTGGCTTACCGAAATGGAACTAGGATTCTGGAAGGCGTAGTCGCTGCTGCTTGTTGTGGTGCTGCTGCTGAAACTGAGATCGACGTTGGTAGTAATCTGAGCGTTACCGCTTCCTTGAATCAGTGAAAGGGTTAAGCTCTCTCCATTCAATACGGATAATGAAGCCGGAGAGACAAAAATAAACTCTGCAAAACCGTTCTGATCGGTCGTAGCCGACATATTTGTAAGCGAACCAAACTTGGAGTCAAATGCCAACGCTGAGATGGTTTGACCGGCAACCCCTTTTCTATCTGAATCGATCAACTGGATTTGGAATGGATAGGTAGTATCGGGTTTATCAACAGTGATCGTATCCGGTTGGTTGAAGAAGGCATAGATTTCAGAAGTGGTGTCGGTATTGGTGTTCGTGTCGGTACCGCTATGGGTGGTATTGCTGTCGCTGCCAAAGCTGAGAGCCATTGCCGGTGAACTGTAGTGCAGGATATTGCTGTCACCGTTAAGTGATAATCGATTGGTGGCATTGAGCTTATATGCGGTCGGTATACAGCTTTCGTTAAAGCTGACGATAGCCGATACTGCTGCCGATGAAGAGTCGAGTTGACTAAAGTCAATGGTTGTGGGCGTGATACTGAGGTCTTTGACACCACAGGTGG
>JACXUN010000129.1 GCA_014763905.1 Campylobacterales bacterium | reverse complement strand
ATACTTGACAACTAATTTTTTTAAGAATTATGTTATGATTAAGATTATCGTAAAGACAAAGGATAAAGATGTCAAGCTTTTCTACTAAAATATCTAACTTTTTGCGAAAATTTGCTCATCTCAAAGAGAATGATAGCAATGCACTGGAAATCGTTATTGAGAGTGAAGAGCCTTCTGCTATTAAAACCCATAATAAACAATTAAAGTCCCACAAAGAGTGTCCGACCTTTCTTCAACCAATCGACATTGAGTATTGCTCTTTTGTAGTTCGCTACTATCAATCATTAGGATTTACCGTGTGGGAGTATAATAAAGAGACCGATCTATCCAATAGCGAAATTCATCTGGTTATTAAAAAAGAGCAAAATATTTTGCTGATTCAGTGTCGTAATGATCAGCACAATCTCAATAAAGAGAACATCCAAAACTTTGAAGAGGAGTCCAACCACTTCATCGCCAAACATGAGATATTTAAACAGTACAATATTAAACTACTCTATACCATGAGTTCCCTGCAACTCGATGAGACCGCTTATAAATATATTAAAAGCAGTAACAACATCGACTATGAAATTCTCAAAGCCCGTGTCAATTAAAGAGGGTCACGATCTTTTTATCAACACCGCAAACTAAGGTTCGGTCTTTTCCCTCATAATCAATATTATCCAACAAGAAACGAGCCAAATTTAATCTGGCTCGTTTTTTATCATTGGCATCCAGCATCACCCAAGGAGCATGATTGGTTCCGGAATTAAGGAACATCTTGTCTCGCAGCTCCACATAGTGATCATACCGCTCATGTGACTGATAATCCAAACTGGAGAGCTTCCAATTTTTGAGTGGATTTTTTTCCCGCTCTTTAATCCTTTTTGCCTGTACCTCTTTGGAGATATTCATATAAAATTTAAACAGCATTACGCCATCATCTGCCAACATCTTTTCGACATCATTGACCTGCTGATAGAAGAGATCATGCTGCGTGGGTGTACAGAAACCAAATACCTGCTCTATTCCCGCCCGATTGTACCAAGAACGGTCGAAACAAACGATTTCGCCGGTATTGGGAATATGTTTGAGATGTCGTTGAAAATACCACTGTCCCAGCTCTTTACTGTTGGGTTTTGGCAAGGCGATTGATTTAAACTCTCTGGGATTCCAATAATAACTCAACTCTTTGATCGAAGAGCTTTTCCCACCGGTATCCAGCCCTTCGAAAATAATCAATAATCGTTTATCATGATTGATAATCCACTGCTGTAGTTTGACCAGCTCATGGTAGAGTCGGTAAATCTCTTTTTCATAAAAAGCAGTTTCGATATTGCCGTTTTTTTTAAATACCTCTTTCTCTGATTCGATATACTCTGCTAAATTTTCCGTATAGATAATCTGCATCTTGTTATCCTTGTTTCATCTCGTAAGGGATCTGCTTATTGGTCTTGGCTCCCATCTCTTTGAGCTGTTCAACTTGCCGAATCAGATTGCCTTTTCCTTCACTAAGCCGTTTTTTTGCCGATTCAAAACTGCCGTGAAGCCCTTGAAATTGTTTGGATATTTTGACAATATCATCGGAGAAATTGACAAATTTGTCATACAATGCTCCGGCTCGCTCGGCAATTTCACGGGCATTTTGATTCTGTTTCTCATACTTCCAGACATTTTCGATCGCCCGCATTGCGATCAGCAGTGTCGTTGGACCGACTAATAGAATCTGATTCTTGAACGCATCGTCATAGAGTGCCGCATCATGCTCCAGTGCCACTGCCAACGCCCCCTCGATGGGAACAAACATAAAGATAAAATCCAAACTGTTGATCCCCAAAAGCTTCTCATAATTTTTAGCCGAGAGGCTCTTCATATGATTTCGTAAAGCCGTAATATGTTCGGCTAGATATTTCTCTCTCTCCGACTCTTCGGCTGCATTAACAAATCGTTCATACGCATTGAGTGAGGTCTTGGAATCGATAATGAGATCGCGTTGATCCGGCAGATGCACCAGCACATCCGGTCGATACGTAACCCCCTCACTGTTTCGCAGCGATACCTCACGGGTATACTCCTTCCCTTTTCGTAACCCCGAGGACTCCAGTACCTTTTCAAGAATCATTTCACCCCAAATCCCCTGCTGTTTTTTCTCTCCTTTGAGTGCATTGGTGAGATTAATCGCATCTTGGCTGATCTGTTGATTGAGCTCTTTGAGGGAGAGTATCTCCTGTTTAAGCATCGCCCGATCTTTGGACTCGTCACTATAGAGACTCTGCACCTGTTTTTTAAATTCGCTAATCTGCGTCTCCAGCGGCTTGATCATACTGCTGATATTCTCTTGGCTAAGTTTAGAAAACTCTTTGGAGTTCCTGTCAAACACCTTCAACGCCAGCTGTTCAAACTCCTGTTTCAACTCCAAACGATGCTCTTTCATCATCTCCAACTTCTCACTGGTCTGTTTTTGCTGTTCCATGATCTGGACTTCTGTTTCACGGATACGGGTATTGAGCTGGGTATTATCTTCGATCAGTTTCTCATTGCGTTTTTGGAGTTCATCATATTGATCCTCTATTTTGGTAAGATGTTCACCCAACAGCTCATACCGAATTTTCAACTGTTTATACTCAGTCTGTTGATGATGGAAACTCTCCAGATGCTCTTTGGATTGGTCATTAAGCAGTGTCTGCATATGGGTGATCTGCTCTTTATATCCCTTGATCTCCTCTTTGGTTTGGGCAAAAAACTCCAACTCCCTATAGAGATTGGCATTTTCCAGACGAGCCGTTTGCAGCTCCTCATTCAGCTCCGCAATCTTATTAATTTTGGCTTCATCTATCTCTTTAGCCTGCTCCAAGATGAACTCCAGTGTCTTGATACGGCTCATAAAGGTCACAATAATAATGGTCATGATAAAAGCAATCGTCAAAAAAAGTCCGACAATAATAAACAGCTCGCTATTAAATTGAAAATTTGAAAAGAGTCTCTCCAACGTACTTACCCTTCAATCACATCATAATCGCTATTAATTGGACATTCTAATTTCGTCTCGTCAAATGATGGAATATTGTAGTGCATCTGCCGAAAAAGAATATCTACCCGGTTATCCATATTGTCGATATAAGATATCTTGGAGAGCTGGCGGTTCGCATCCAAAATGATATGGTATACCACATCTTGATAGGTTGCTTTGTACTCTAATGGTGCGGTCTCTTGGGCAACCTTTAAAATCTTCTCCAGATCAAATCCCTCATCGATAATATATTTCGATATCTGCTCTAAATCGTGATCGATCACCACAATCTGCATCCCGTCACTGCAAACCTCTTTTTGTGTCGGCGACGCATAATGCCATTTGAAGAGTCCATTGGTGATCTCAATCTCTTTGCCCATGCTGTTGATATAGACATATTTGTTATACCGATAGACGACGTTACCTTCATAATGAATCGCTTTTCCTTTTTCATTGGTGACAGTCTGTTCAAAATTACTCTCAAAATTTTCCGGCAACGTAATCTCTGCATTCAATCCTACCATCAGTAACGGTATAGCCCATAATAACTTCATAGTGTTTTATTCCTTTTTTTATTCGGTTTTAATGGTATCAAAAAGCGACTTGATAAACATTTATGTTTGGAAATATTGCCTAAAAATTGTGAATAATATAGATTTTTTGTATAATAGCTTCATGAAAAAGTTTTTAATCGGAACAGCGATTCTTTTTATCGCGATACAATTTATAGATTTTGATGTACCGGCGAATTTGCATACAGATGCCAATCAAGAGATCAAAGCACCCAAGGAGGTTATGGATATCCTGCAACGCTCTTGTTATGATTGTCACTCCAGCTCTATGCACTATCCATGGTACAGTAAAGTTGCTCCGGTTTCGTGGTTTACGAAATCTCATATCCAAAAAGGTCGTACGGTAGTCAATTTTTCCATTTGGGAATCTTATGATGATGAGAAGAAAATAAAAGTGCTTGATCACCTCCCCAAAGCGATCAAAATTCGTATGCCGTTAAACAGCTATCTCTGGCTCCATGAAGAGGCGAAACTCTCTGATCAAGATCGTAAGATGTTATCCAAATGGGCGGATGAGTTAAAATTTGAGTTAGAATAGATTAAATCGGATAAATTTTATCCTATTTAAATTTTTTTTATGCTATACTAGCAAATATAAAACCCAATTAAAAGGAAAAACATGCCAAAAATTAATAAGTACGTTGACATTGATACCGTAGAGAGAGAAGCCAAAAAAGATTTGATCGATAGACACTCTCCATTTATCCACTGTGCTGACACAGCGACATCAGGTGAGCCGTTTGAAGTAACCGTTAAAATGGGTAACGAGTATACTCACCCGGATGATTTCGATCACTATATCGAGTCTGTATCACTTTTCGACGGTGACAAACTTCTTGCCAAAGCAACTTACGTACCGGGAACACTTGGAAATGTAAAAGCTCACAACACAACAACCTTTACCATCATCCCAACCGGTAAAAAATTGAACCTAGTCGCCCATGGTTACTGCACCAAGCACGGAATCTGGGAAGGTACTCCGGTAGAAGTAGAAGTTAAGTAATTAACTTCACTGCTTTTTAAGTGGGTAAGGCTTTTACCCACTATCTGCTCTTCATTTATTTTCTAAGAACTCATATTTTAGAATCTTTGGAAGATTTTGACACCATAGCCGCCACTCCACTAGACACACCGCAAAGTCTCGATAATATTTTAGAAGCCAAACCGTTGCCCAAACAAGGAATCCTGTCTAC
The DNA here is from genome assembly GCA_014763905.1 of Campylobacterales bacterium. GTDB lineage: Bacteria > Campylobacterota > Campylobacteria > Campylobacterales > Sulfurovaceae > UBA1140. The sequence goes on along the minus strand of JACXUN010000129.1, from coordinate 221 downwards.
GACATTACCTTCTCCAGCAGTCCCGGCGGAGAACACAGCACCATGTATCTGGGTGAAGGAAAAAATCCTACAACAAAACACCCCATCAAATTGGCTCGGAAACATCAGATTAAAAGAGGGGATTGGAAAATCAGTTTCTTATGGCTATAGGAGAGAAGTAGTGTGATGGATTGAGTGTGCGTGGGCAGGCGTTGAATCTATACACCACCTTATCTCGCTCC
>JACXUN010000128.1 GCA_014763905.1 Campylobacterales bacterium | reverse complement strand
ACCTGCTTTCTATTTTTCACTTAAACTATAAAATCATAATAATAAATTAATATTTCTTATAAAAGATTTTATTTGATTGATGATCAATAGATTTTCATTCAATTAATACCTTTTTTACAGATTCTATTAATCTATGTTAAGGCAAAAAAATATATAATTAACCAAGCTAAGGGATTTTAAAAGGCTCGGTTAGATGAAAGAAGTACTTCTAGTTATTTTATCAGCCATTGTTGGTTATGTTGTACTCTCTGCATTTTCAGTGAGTAACACGCCGGAAGAGGCGGTACGGAGAATTATCGAACAACCCCAAACCAATAATGAACAAAAACTTCAACTCGATCAAGAAAAGCTGGAACAAGAACAAGCGATCAAGATGGCTGAACTCGAAAATCAAAAGAGTATTGAAGAGCTGCGTATTGAGCAGAATATAGAAATCACCAAAGATAAATACGATACCGATGTCGAACTAAAAGAGATCGAATATAAAACTGACAGTACCCTCGCCAACCTCAAATACCAATCATTAGATAAACAGAAACAAGAAGATAATCGGATGCTTATTACGATGGCTATTTTGGTTTTTATCCTAATCTATATCTATTTACGTTACCAAAAGAACCTTGCACAAGTTGAAATGGAAAAAGAGAAAGAGTATAAATATCTGCTCGCCAAAAAAGAGTATGCCGAACGTATTTTAGCCATCGTCGCTACCGGTAATATCTCCATAGAAACGGAACAGAAGCTGCTCAAAATGTTGGATGAGATTAATAACCCTTCTAGCCGATATACCCATCACAGCCATCTGATTCACCACCCCAATCCGGATATTGAGCAACTCCCTTATCAAGAGTAGGCATGTCATTTCGTAACTCAATCGCTAACTGAAGTTTAAAATAACTCAAACTGCTTTACTAAAACGCTAAAAAAAACTTAAAAGAGCAATTTGGTGACATATTGCTTTATAACTTTTATAAAATATACACAAAACAATGCATTCAGCCTTCCATGTCATTATTTACAAGAGTTATCTTACTTCGACCTATTATTCAAAAATTAAATACCGAAAAATAGGCTTTTAAGACAAAAGTTAGACAGAGATTATCATCCTGATTCTCACTTTTTTCAAAGCTTTTAACCTACTTTTGTTTCTATATTTCGTACACATTGGATAAAAGCTTATAACCTTGTCCAGAAAGGTAACATCAAAAGTTATTGCACTAATAATTAAGAGTTATTCAAATTGTCGTTACCCAAACTAAGATATTCTATTACCAGTGAACGAACCTCACTTAAATTTCAAATAAATTAAAGGGGACCAAATGGCAGTAATGATAGCTCCTGAGAATACTCCAGTATGGGTAAACACAGCTCGATGTAAAGCCTGTGATATCTGTGTGGATGCATGTCCAGCTGGTGTACTTTCTATGAAAGCAGAACCAAGTTCAACACTAGGGGCAATGATTGATATCGTAGCACCTGAGTCATGTATCGGATGTAATGAGTGTGAACTCTCGTGTCCAGACTTTGCAATTTATGTTGCAGATAAGAAAGAGTTTAAATTTGCTAAATTAACTGACAGTGCCAAAGCACGACAAGAGGCAATTATGAACAACGGGTATAGATTACCTTTAGATTACAAGGAGGCTAACTAATGTCAGCAACAAGAGAAATTATTTCAACAGGTAACGATCTGGCTGCAATCGCTGCAGTAGATGCAGGATGTCAATTTTTTGCCGGTTACCCTATTACCCCATCATCAGAAATAATGCACACTATCTCAGACCTTTTGCCGGCTGCCGGTGGTACTGCCATTCAGATGGAAGATGAGATTGGCAGTGTTGCCGCAGCGATCGGTGCCGGTATGTCAGGTGTTAGAACCATGACCGCTACTTCAGGACCTGGTATTTCACTCAAAGCAGAAAACCTTGGATTGGCTCAAATGGCTGAAGTTCCATTGGTTGTTGTGAACGTTATGAGAGGGGGTCCTTCAACCGGTCTTCCAACCCGTGTTTCACAAGGAGACGTTAGACAGGCAAAAAACCCATCACACGGTGACTACCGATCTATCACTCTATGTGCCGGTAACCTTGCTGAGTGTTATACTGAAGTAGTACGTGCATTTAACCTTGCTGATAGATTTATGCAGCCGGTTTTCGTATTGACTGACGAAACTATCGGACATATGCACGGTAAAGCAGATATCCCGACCGTAGAAGCGGTTCAAGCAGGAATCGTACCAAGAAAGCGATTTGAAGGTGCGCCAGAAGAGTATAGACCATATGAGTGCGGACCAACGGATGCAGCGGTTCTTAACCCAATGTTTGAGGGTTACCGATACCACTTCACAGGACTTCACCATGATGCTAAAGGTTTCCCGACTGAAGAGATCGAAACTTGTAGAAAACTGATCCAGAGACTTGAAGACAAAGTTATGGCTCATAGAGATGAGATCGAATTGAACGAAGAGTTTATGATGGATGACTTAACCGGTGAAGAGGGTGAAGTACTGATCATTGCTTACGGTTCAGTATCATTGGCGGCTAAAGAGGCAATCCGACACTTAAGAAAAGATGGTATCAAAGCAGGTCTATTTAGACCAATTACATTGTGGCCAAGTCCGGCAGAAACCATAAAAAAGCATACAGACAAAATCAAAAATGTTCTTTGTGTTGAGCTAAACATTAGACAATACACCGAAGAGGTAGAGAGAGTTTCAGGAAGACTTGATATTGAAGGTCTTTACAAGGTTAACGGACGAGCGATCTCCCCTTACGAAATTGTAAACAAAGTAAAAGAGGTATTCTAAGATGGCATTTAATTATGATCAATATTTAAGACTTGAGAAGATGCCAACACTCTGGTGTTGGGGATGTGGTGATGGTGTTGTATTAAAATCATTCATCAGAGCAGTAAATAAATTGGGTCTAAGCCAAGATGAAATTTGTGTTGTTTCCGGAATTGGATGTTCAGGACGATTCTCTTCGTATTTAGACTTCAATACCGTTCACACTACACACGGACGAACCGTTGCGTTTGCTACCGGTATAAAATTGGCTAACCCAAGCAAAACGGTTGTATGTGTTGCCGGTGACGGTGATGCCCTTGCAATCGGTGGTAACCATACGATTCACGGATGTAGAAGAAATATCGATATTACCCTTATCGTTATCCAAAACTTCATCTATGGTCTAACCAACTCACAAACTTCACCAACCACCCCACAAGGTATGTGGACCGTTTCTCAAAAAGCGGGTAACATCGACCCAACTTTTGACGGATGTAAATTGGCAATTGCTGCCGGTGCTTCATTTGTCGGTAGAGAGAATGTAACCGCTCCTAAGAAATTAGAGAAGCTTTTTGTTGAAGCGATTAAGCATAGAGGATTCTCTTATGTTGAGGCGATGTCAAACTGTCACATCAACTTTGGACGTAAGAACAAAATGCAATCAGCTATGGAAAACCTTGACTGGATCGATAGCATCACCATGCCTAAGAAAAAGTATGATGAGCTTAGCCCGGAAGAGCAGCTTAACCTTCTTCCAACCGGTATCTTGAAGCAAGACATGGAAGTACGTGAGTACTGTGATATGTACGAAGATATCAAAGCAGTTCACCAAGGTAAGCGTGGTGTGATTACTCAAGCTGACTTTAAGAAGAAAATATAATTAAGGAGAAGACACAATGGCACGAACATTAATGAGATTTACAGGCGTTGGTGGACAGGGTGTTCTTCTTGCTGGTGAGATTTTTGCAGCGGCGAAAATCAAACTGGGAGGATATGGACTTAAAACTGCTACCTATACTTCACAAGTACGTGGTGGACCAACCGTTGTTGATATTACTTTGGATGATGATGAAATCTTCTATCCATACGCAAACGATGGAGAGATCGACTTCATGCTTTCTGTTGCACAGGTAAGTTATGACCTCTTTAAAGGTGGGGTATCAGAAGGTGGAACCATCGTTATCGACCCGGCATTGATCACACCATCTGAAGAGGATAAGAAGAAGTGGAATATCGTTGAGATTCCTATTATCACCATTGCAAAAGAGGAAGTCGGATTGGTACTAACTCAATCTGTTATTGCCCTTGCGATCGCTAATAACTTTATGAATGCCATCGACGATGAGACACTCAAAGCGGTAATGCTCTCTAAAGTACCGAAAAAAGTACATGAAGCAAACCTCAAAGCGTTTGATCTTGGAAACAAGTACGCTAACGAAGCCAAGGCAGCAATGGCTTAATCGCTGCACTGTTTACACAAGGATTTTCCTTGTGTAATCTCTCTATAATTTTTCAAAATTTTTCAATCATTCAATTTTTAATCACCACCTCATGGGCATGAATCAAGCGTTTCTCCTCAGGCGGTAACTCCATATAGTTAAAGCTATAAATTGCCCCAAGATAGTGATCAGGATCATGGGGTACAAAGAACTCATGACATTCAAAACTCATCTTTTTGAGTGGGAATATGCCTTTATAATCAAATATTGCAGCCACATCGGGCATCTTGCCACTGTAGATAATATCACTCTCTGAATTTTCCCAGCCAATATGCATTTTTTCAAGTGTCCATGTCAAAAAATGACGTATCCACGGTATGGAGACTGCCCCTTTTGGTGCGTGTAGATTGGGAGCGGAAGCATAGCGAATCACACTAAAGGCTGTGTCATAGTACCATTGACGTATTGGACTCTTTTTAATCACGTACATCGGGAAGATATCGATAAAAACTCCTTGATGATAAGCGACCTGTTTCTCTTTTTCATGGAATTCGACAATCGAAGCTTGATTAGAACGTAACTTCATGTAATCAAATCGAAAACTCGGGTCAGTTTGAGAGGTTTGCAGGAATATATTTTCTGAAAGATACTCCCCGGCAATCTCTTGGAAACGGTTATAGTCTTCCAGCGGCATCGAGATATCGATATCATCATCCCATGGGATAAATCCTTGATGCCGCACCGCACCCAATAGAGTTCCCGAATCCAACCAATATCGCAAGCCATGTTGGGTACAGATCGCATCAAACTCTATTA
>JACXUN010000127.1 GCA_014763905.1 Campylobacterales bacterium | reverse complement strand
CAATAAAATAAAGTAACCTTAGATTTTTGATTAGATATAATGTTAAAAATAATGAGATAGGAGTCAATGTGGCAAATCAAGAAGAGCCAAAGTTTAAAAAAATTGTCAATGCGGCAGATGGACTAAGTTTAGGGATTTCGATTGTCGTTGCCGTGTTATTGGGTGTTGGTTTGGGTATATTTATGAAGAATCTGTTTGGTTACGGATGGCTACTCTGGTTGGGTGTTTTTTGGGGTATTGGCGGAGCGATTATGAATGTCTACAAAGCTTATAAGAAGCAGAAAAAATCACTCGATGAGTTGGCAAATGATCCCCGATATCGACATAAAAAGTATGATGATAGCGATGAGGATGAGAACTATTAATGCGAAATATTATTAATGCGTTGTTGATAGTTGATATCGGGATAGTCCTTTTTTGTTTTTTGAGCGGTGAACGGCAGTGGCTAATCAATTCTCAGATCGGCTTTTTGACCTCGACACTGGTGATGTTTGCTTCGATGGTCTCCTATCGCAATATGGTTTCCAGTCGAATTGAAAACAATCTGGCGGTGCCGGATGATAATCGAGATACGATTGATAAGATCGAAGATCCTTTCGATCTCTATGGTGAGAAGAACGAAGAGAATCAATCAGAGAAATCAATACAAGAAGTTGTCAAAGAGGAGAAAAAACGGCTCAAGGAGAACAGACGTTCTTTTTGGCAGATGACCAAAGACAGCAAAGCGGCTCTCTCATTTTATCGTCTGGGAGCGTATGGATTGTTGGTTTTGGGATTTTTCTATCTAAACCGAAACGGGGTGTTACACATAGCGAGTTATCTAACGGCATTGGCAATTCCTGTAGTGATTGTGATTACTCTCTTATTACGTCAAAAAGGTGAAAAGAGTTAAAACCTTGATTGACACCGACTAAAAGTTTCTGATATAATTCAAATAAAATGTTGTGCGATAAATAAGGAATACAATGGCAAAAAGTCTATACCAAACGCTAGGTGTGAGTGAAAAAGCCTCTGCTGATGAGATTAAAAAAGCCTATAGAAAATTGGCTCGCAAATATCACCCGGATGTCAATAAAGATGAAGAGGCAATAGAAAAATTTAAAGAGATCAATGCCGCTTACGAGGTACTCTCGGATCCTAAGAAAAAAGATGAGTACGATATGTACGGGGATCAGATGTTCGGCGGTCAAAACTTCCATGATTTTGCTAGACAACGGGGAAGTAATGTCGATTTAGATGATCTATTGCGAAGTATTTTCGGGGGTGGAGGCGGTTCCTCTTCTTTCTCCGGTTCAGGCGGCTTCGGCGGTGGTGCTTTCGGCGGCTTTGGTGGCGGCGGCTTTGGTGGCGGATTCTCGTCTGGAAAATCACGTACCGCCGGTACCGAGTTGGATCAGAAGACGACTATTACGGTTTCATTCTATGTCGCTGCCAAAGGGGGCAAGCATAATATTACGATCAATAATGAGAGCTTTGATATCAAAATCCCTGCCGGTATTAAAAGTGGCGAGACCCTTCGTGTTCGTGGTAAAGGAAACATCGTCGGTGGACAACGCGGTGATTTGCTGATCAAGGTAGAAGTGGCTCAGTCAAATGAGTATGAACGAAAAGGCAATGACCTTTATAAAAAGATTGATGTTCCGCTAAAATCAGCACTCTTTGGCGGTAAAGTAGAAGTCGATACCTTAGAAAAGAAGGTAACGCTCAAAGTCCCAGAAAACACTAAAAACGGTCAGAAGTTCAGGATTCGGGGAGCAGGTATTGCGGATAGAAAGACATCATTACAAGGGGATCTTTATCTGTTAGCCAATATTGTGTTGCCGGATGTTACCACTTTTGATGATGAGTTTAGACAGATTCTGGAAGATAAATTACCGGAATAAAAAAGGTAAGCAACATGCATAGTTATGATGAACCTGTATATCTGATATCGGTCGTAGCAACGATTTTGGATATCCATCCTCAGACACTTCGGCAGTATGAAAAAGAGGGGCTGATAAAACCCTCACGGACGCAAGGACGTATGCGTCTCTATTCACAGCGTGATATTAATCAGATCAAATTGGTCTTGCAATTGACTCGCAAAATGGGTATCAATTTAGCCGGGGTGGATGTGATTTTGAAACTCAAAAAGCAGATGGATGCGATGAATAAAGAGATCAATACCCTGCGTGAAGAGTTAAGCAAGGTAAATCATAATGGCTCCGTGCCTACCCATAAAGCGGTAGTCACGACCAGCAATTACGATATTATTATCTTCGAAGAGTAGTTATCGCGTTACGATTAAAAGTATCACGCCTCTTCGATTGATATAGATTCTTTTGGTTCTTCCTTTAAAGTCTTTGAACGCTTGTATCGCATCACTCACAGTCTCGATGGCTCGATTTTCAATCTGTATCACAATGTCGCCCGGAGCAAAACCATCCAGATAAGCCCGTGAACTCTGTTCTACATCTTCGATAAGTACCCCGTTGATATTAGACGGAATCTGGAATGTATTCCGATTGTTATCATTGAGTTCATTGAGATAGAGTCCCTCGAAACTTTTATCGATGGTTTTGAGTGCTACTTTATCCCCATACATACTGGTTAATTTCAGCTCTTTTTTCAGCTCTTTTCCATCTCGTTCAATCGAAACGGTAATGGTCTCATCCGGACGATAAGAGGTAACCAGTCCTTGAAGATCATGCGGGTTTTCTACCTCTTTGCCGTTAATCGCATAGATTAGGTCTCCGCGTTGGAGTTGAGCCTTATCTGCCGGTGAGTTGGATTGAATATCGGTAACGATAGCCCCTTTTTTATGCTGATAGAGATCTTTGAGATCATCGGTGACTTTGGAGATATTGACCCCCATAAAGCCTCGCTGTACCTCACCGTCCACGACCAGTTTACTCACAACATTTCTGACCATATCTACCGGAATAGTAAATCCAATTCCATTATTTCCCCCGCTTGGTGAGAGAATGGCAGAGTTGATTCCAATTAACGCTCCTCGTGAATCGATCAATGCCCCGCCTGAATTTCCGGGATTGATCGACGCATCGGTCTGGATGAAGTTCTCATACTGATTGATACCGACTCCGTACTTATTGAGAGCCGAGACGATGCCCTGCGTCACGGTTTGTCCGACACCAAAAGGATTTCCGATTGCGAAGACCACATCACCAACCTGGACATCTTCGATATGGCTGAAGGTGATCGGTTTGAGATTGGTCGCCTCAATCTTGATGACGGCTAGGTCACTTCCTTTATCTCGTCCGATTACTTTGGCGATGTACTCTTTTTCATCTCCATTCATGGTTACACTAATCTCATCGGCTCCGTCCACTACATGGTTATTGGTAACGATATAACCGTCTTTGGAGACGATTACTCCGGAACCTAATGAATTTTGACTTTTTTGTTGTGGTCGTTGTGGCAGTTGATTGCCAAAAAACTCATCAAAAAAACGGCGGTTGATATTATCTCCATTATTAATGGTTCGTGTTGAGATATTGACGACTGCCTTCATGGAGTCTTTGACGACACTATTAAACGACATCACCTCATTGGTACTGTTAGGCAGTTTATGAGCCGGACCTTTCGGAGCATTTTCAAATGTGATACTATCACTCATCAACAGATTGCTTAGTATCACGGAGATAAGTAAACTCTTTTTAGTCATACGTTTTAAAATCCTTATAATTAACATATCTTTTCCCAATCACAATCATATTTGAAATTTGTTAATACTTTTTAAACCATTGATAAACGAAAATCATACACAAACTCAAGCGTGATCAGTCACACGAGCCAACTGCTGAAGTTTTCCGTGCGAAAGCACAGCTTATTGAGCTTTGCTCACTAAGCGAACCCCAACAAATAGAAAGACACGGCTGAAGCAAAATGATAAAGGAGCAGGAGAGGGAGGTTTATAGTCAAAAAAATCATTTGTCTGCTAACAGCATAGCTTCAGACCGTTTTAGAGCCAGTAGGCTCTAATCTGGATAGTCAGGAGGAGGCAAATCCGCTATCCATATCTTTCATATTGGCATTATAGGAGGCTTTTGTAAACCGTTGGAAAACCAAAAATAAACCGTTAGTTAACGTGGTAATAGGCTAATGCTTTTTCTAAATCTTCCGGGGTATCAATCCCAAAACTTTTGGTCTCTACCCCGACCATTGCGACCTCATAGCCATGGTAGAGTGCCCGCAACTGTTCCAGCTTTTCGATATCTTCTAACGGTGAGTGTGGCAATGCACAGAATTTTTCCAATGATCTTTTGGTAAATCCATAAATTCCGATATGCCCTTTATATGCATCAAAATGGTGATCTCGCGGATAGGGAACTTTGGCACGGGAAAAGTAGAGAGCGATATCTTTTTGGGTGGTCACCACTTTGACCAGATTGGGATCATCGGCTTCTGAATTATTGATCTGCTTATAACACGAGTTCATCATGATACGTTCATCTTCACGATTTTTTTGCGTCAATTCATAAACGGCACGTACGACTCCCACTTCGATAAACGGTTCATCTCCCTGTACATTGATAACGATCTCTTGATCATCCAGATTCAATTTTTGAGCCGCTTCGTAGATGCGATCAGTTCCCGATTGATGGGTAGTTGAGGTTAAAATGGCTTGGATACCATGCTGCTTGGCAATGGCAACCACCTCTTCAGAGTCTGTGGCAATCGCAACGGTATCGATATCTTCTACTGCTTTGGCAGTACGAATGACCATAGGCAGACCACCGATATCGGCTAATACTTTATTGGGAAAACGGCTAGAACCGATTCGTGCAGGGATAATAATCATATGAGTACCTCTTCTATTTAGATGGTAAGATTATAAGTCAATACTCCTTAAATGGCTGGTTTTCTATGGGTATTCAACTATAAAAGAAGATTAAGGGCACCTCTAAAAACTCCAGCATAACCACTTTAAAACCACAATTTAGCTAAAATATCTACCAACCTGAGTTCTCAAAGGCAACATTTGAAACAGTATCTCTTAGCTCTCGACCGAGGCATCCTCTTTATGCTCCTAGCATCTCTCTCTTTTGCGGTTATG
>JACXUN010000126.1 GCA_014763905.1 Campylobacterales bacterium | reverse complement strand
TTCTTGAATTAGCTACGGCTAGTCCTACGAATTTTGATTTTTCAAATCTTACCTATTTTTAGGCTTCTGTGACTATGATATTCCGTCGAACTCAGGTTAATAATATAAAAAAGGAGAATAGATGGCTGGATTGATTGATATGATCGTGAGTAACCCGGCAATTGTAAATTCGATTGCCAAACAAGTAGGGATAGACACGAGTGATGCGGGTTCTATCATTGGAAAATTGGCTCCGATTTTAATGGGTGGAGCCAAAAGCAACCTACAGAGTGACAAAGATTCAGGCGGATTGCTAAAGCAGATCGAAGATACCAAATATGCTGATATGCTGGACAAACCGGACAGTGTAAATATGTCAGACAAAGGCTTCATCGAGATGGGAAATGATATTCTTGCCAACTTGACCGGTTCTAAAGAGAACTCCAGAGAGGTTGCCAGTCATGTCGAGCAAGAGACCGGGATCAGCAGTGCGGTTATTAAATCGATTCTTCCGATGTTGGCTCCTATGATCATCGGTGCCTTAACCAAACAGACTGCTTCGACTGTCAACGAGTTCCAAAATCAACAACGAAGCACCGGACTTGACTCTATTTTAGCCAGCTTTATCGATCAAGATCATGATGGATCGATGATTGATGATGTAATGGGAATGGCGGCTAAGTTTATCTTCAAATAGGATTTTTATCCTATCTCTTTTAGCTATAATAAGTATCGCTAAAAGAGAGACACTACATTTTTCTTTGTAAATAGCAAATTTTTATAATTAAGGTTACTTCTTGGACATTTTCCTAAAAACCATCAGTGCCATCAACGACGAAACCCGAGTCAAAATTCTCCGTTTTATCGATATAAACGGTGAGGTGTGTGTCTGCGACATCGAAGCCTCGTTTGATATGATCCAGTCGCATATTTCCCGTCATCTTAAGATTCTCCAAGAGATTGCTTGTTTGGAGTTGGATTTGCCACCGCTTCAGAGCGGATGTCAACGTTAATCAAGGTTAAAGATGTATAATATATCAATATATCTTGATATATAAGTTTTATGTGAGGAAAAGTTATGGATAAAAAAGTTTTGATTTTATGTACCGGAAACAGCTGCCGAAGCATTATCGGCGAGGCATTGATCAATAGTCATTTAGAGGGGGTAACCGCTTACAGTTCAGGCGTAGCACCCAGCGGACGGGTTAATCCCAATGCCAAAAAGGTACTTGAAGCCCATGGGGATTGGAATGATACCTATTACTCTAAGATACTGGATGAGGTGATCGATATCGATTTCGATCTGGTGGTGACGGTGTGTGATCATGCCAAAGAGAGCTGCCCGATGTTTCCTAAATCGACTCCGGTGATTCATGTGGGGTTTGAAGACCCGGACGGTAAGGAGTATGCTGCTTTTGAAAGAGCCTATCAAGAGATCAAAGAGAAGCTTTTACCGGCTGTGCAAACCAAACTCAAGGAGCAACCGATGCAAAAAAATGTGTTTAAAACCGATACTGGTGTCAAGATCAGTTTTACCGGAGCGGTGGAAAAACAGCAGATTGTCTCTATGGTGCAGAACTGTCAAACCGGGCAGTGTGAATGTATGGGCGATGCGACCAAGCAGAAGATCAAAAACATGCAAGTAGCAGGCAAAGACGGCAAAGTAGAGCTCAACCTTACTGGAGAGATTCAAAAAGAGGAGATCGAAGCTGCCTTAGCCAAATCCAAAGTACTGAACAAACCATGCTGTTAGCCGGTACCATTTTTATCATCACACTGCTTTTAGTCATTTGGCAGCCGAAAGGCTTGCAGATCGGAACTTCAGCGGTTGCGGGAGCATTGGCTGCGTTAGCGTTGGGTGTGGTGAGTCTCAGTGATGTAGTCGTGGTGACCGAGATTGTCTGGGATGCGACATTGGCGTTTATCGGGATTATTATCCTCTCAATGGTACTAGATGAGATCGGTTTCTTTGAGTGGTGTGCGATCAAGATGGCAAAGTTCTCCGGTGGCAATGGACATCTGATGTTTGTCTATGCCTTGTCACTTGGAAGTTTTGTCTCGGCTCTCTTTGCCAATGACGGAGCGGCGCTGATCTTGACCCCGATTCTCTTAGCCAAGATGCGGCTGCTTAAACTCAATGCCAAAACCATTTTGGCTTTTTTGTTGGCTGGAGGATTTATTAGTGACAGTGCCTCCTTACCGTTTGTATTCTCCAACTTGACCAATATTGTGACGGCGAACTATTTTAATATCGGCTTTGTGGAGTATATGGTAACGATGATGGTTCCTTATATTGTTAGTACGGTGATCTCTATTGTTTTCTTGTGGATTATTTTACGTAAAGATATCCCAAAACAGGTGGATATCGATCTCTTAAAAGATGCCGACAGTGTACTCAAAAACAAGATGTTGTTTAAATTTAGTTGGCTATTTCTGGGATTATTGTTATTAGCTTACTTTATCGGAGACGCCTATCAGTTGCCGATTAGTCTCTTTGCTTTGGGAGGGGCATTGGTTTTTTTAGCGATTGCTGCCTATTTCAAAAGTGCCAACGCATGGCTCACCGTCAAAACCGCTCCGTGGCAGGTGGTGTGGTTTAGTATCGGACTCTATATCGTCGTCTATGGACTCAAAAATGCCGGATTGACCGACTATCTGTCGGTGGTACTCCACGATTTGGCAAGCCGCGACGATACAATTGCGGTTGTCGGTACAGGATTTATCGCGGCTTTTCTCAGTGCTATTATGAATAATATGCCGACGGTGATGATCATGGATATCGCCTTAGCCGATGTGGGTAATCAAGCTTTGGCTTATGCCAATATTATCGGTTGTAACTTGGGACCAAAGATGACTCCATTTGGTTCATTGGCAACGCTGCTGTGGCTACATGTCTTAGCCAATAAAGGGGTTAAAATCGGGTTTTGGGAGTATACGAAGTTTGGATTGATGGTGACACCACCGGTATTGTTGGTAGTGCTGTTGAGTCTTTAGGAAACGAAAGCTTTAGCTTGGCTTTTTGGGGACTGAAGTCTCCGTTTCCTAAGATTTAGTGCATATTGATAAGCCGTCTGACTTTTTTAACCTCTTTGAGATCGATGGTATGCTGAATCACTTCGGCATCATCATTGATATAAACCTCTCCCCATGGGTGGATCACGGCGGAGCCTTTTGCCATATCATCGTTGGCAGAGTCGCACACGACGACAAAACATTGATTCATAATGGCTAACGCCTGAGAAAGTATCTCTAGGTGTTGTTTACGGGTTTTGCCCCACATCGCAGGGATAATAACGATATCGACCCCCTCCAGCTGCTTCCAGAGTGTTTTAAACCGCAGTTCAAAACAGACCAGCAGTCCATAGGTGATACCGTCGATACGAAATGGCTTGATCGCTTCGGCATCACCGGCATCAAAATATTTCTGCTCATTGCCGAGTTTGAAAAGTTTGTACTTATTTTGACGGTGAACCACTCGATTGTTGTGGATGACGACGGCTTGATTGACGATTTTGTCATCTTCGGATTTGACCAGTGTCAGTATCAAGATTTGATTATCTATGAGCGGTTTGAGACGGGTAATGGCTTCGAGGTAAAAATTGGCGGCTTGATCAAAATGTTCATAATCGAAACCGGTGAGGCACACTTCGGGAGCTACAATGAGCTGCTGATCCGAAGCGGCTTGGATATAAGATATGAGTTGTGTTAAGTTTTTTTCATACGATGCGACTGTTTTCATCTGTAAAAGCGTGATCGCATAAGGTTGCGGTGTTATTGTTGACTCCTAAAAATCATCAAAATTAAGACTACCTTTAGAGTAGTTAGTAACATTTCCTTCAAAGAAATTGGTCTTTTGGTCATTAAATTTCGAGAAATTATCGACCCATTTAATCGGATGGGTTGCATTATAGAGTGGTTGTAACCCTACCGCTTTGAGACGTTCATCGGCAAGATATTGAATGTACTGTTCGATAATACCGTCCGTCAATCCCAAGATTTGTCCCTGAGTAATATATTTTCCCCAAGCACTTTCCAGTTTAACCGCTTCTTTAAACATCTCATAGACCTCATCCAATAGCTGCTGTGTAAAGAGTTCTGGACGCTCTTTTCTCGTCGCTTTGATCATATTTTTGAAGAGAATCAGATGGGTCACCTCATCGCGTTGGATAAATCGAATCATCTGAGCTGATCCCAACATCTTCCCGGCACGTGCCAAGGTATAGAGATAGGTAAATCCGCTATAGAAGTAGATACCCTCCAAGATTTGATTGGCGAACATCGCTTTGACGATATTTTCATCGGTTGGCTCTTTGCTCAGTTTATTATAGACTCGGGCGATAGCATCGTTTTTGGTTTTGAGCATCATGTCCCGCCTCCAGAGTTGATAAATCTCATCGCTGTTTTGAGAGATGGAGTCTACCATGACGGCATAGCTTTGTGAATGCAACGCCTCTTCAAACGATTGACGAACCAAAATGAGGTTGATCTCCGGTGAGGTGATAAACGGGTTGATGTTATCGATGAGGTTATTGGTCTGAAGCGAGTCCATAAAGATCAGTTGTGCCAATACTTTATCATATGCAGTTTTTTCCGAATCGGTGAGACGTTTATAATCGCTTACATCTTTGGTCATATCGACCTCTTTGGGGAACCACGTGTTGTTCAGCATCACCTCCCATAGGTTGTATGCCCACTGATATTTTATATCGTTAAGTTCAAAAATTCCGGTTGGATCACCGCCGAAAATCTTACGTTCTGAGGTCTTTTCCTTTGATTCGGGGTTATATATTTTCTTTCTATCCATTCTCTCGACTTCCTATGTAACATATTAACCTGAGTTCGACGGAATACTCCGTCGAACTCAGGTTAATAATATGTGTTGTATCTAAAAAATGATTATACAATAATAACTTTATAATTTCTGCTAGACTGATTCGATGAATCTTTTTATACGCAAATGGTCGATCAGTTTGCTGATGCCCCGCTTTGTCATGTCAAAAAGATCAATCTTGAGCAGCGTGTCTATGCTCCAATGGCAAAGCTGTATGATTTTATCTTTGTGACGGCAGATATTCCCGAGTCGATA
>JACXUN010000125.1 GCA_014763905.1 Campylobacterales bacterium | reverse complement strand
TTTTGAATTAACTCGTTAGTCCCGCAAAAATTTGACTTTGCCTACAAAAAACCTCGTAAAGCTGTGACTATGATATCCCGTCGAACTCAGGTTAAAAATAATCACAAAAATATATCCCGTCGAACTCAGGTTATTAGAGTTCGATACAGGTTCCCACACCAGCACTGGTCAAAATCTCTAACAGCATTGAGTGTTCGACTCTTCCATCGATAATGTGAGCCTTTTTAACACCGCCGCGGAGTGCTTCAATACAGGCATCTACCTTGGGTACCATCCCGCCGCTAATGGTTCCGTCTGCTTTGAGTGCTTCGGTCTGCTGGATATCCAAATTGGTAATCAGGTGCATCTCTTTATTTAAAACCCCCGGCGTATCGGTTAAAAAGAGTACTTTTCGGGCTTTGAGCGCGATTGCAATTTTGCTGGCTGCTAAATCGGCATTGATATTGAATCCTGGATGTCCAATTTTGGAACCACTGGCAATCGGTGCGATTACTGGGACAAATCCATCATTGATAATATTGTCAACGATCTCTGGATTAACATGCTGGATATTTCCGGTATAGCCAAAATTTTCAAAATCTTTTGGGGCAGCTTCCAAGAAGTTGGCATCTTTACCTGAAATACCAATCGCTTTGCCCCCTTGACTGTTAAGAAGGGAAACGATCTCTTTATTGATCTCACCGCTGAGTACCATTTCGGCAATCCGCATCACCTCTTTGGTCGTAACCCGCTGTCCATCCACAAATTTCGTATCGACCCCAAGGTCTCTGAGCAGATCGGTAATGCTTTTCCCCCCGCCGTGTACGATAATCGGTTTCATTCCAACGGTATGCAGCAATACAATATCTTGGGCAAACTGACGCTTGAGATCATCACTCGTTTGAGCAGAGCCGCCATATTTGATCACTATTTTTTCATCACGAAATCTTTTGATAAACGGTAACGCATCCAATAACGTTTTGACCACTTCGATTTTTTCTTTCACGCTTACTTACTCCAATTTAATGGCTTTTGATATAGCTATCAACTTTGTCAAAAACCTCATTTTTAATCTGCAATTTTAATCGCATTACCGAAAGGGGTAACTTAAAATTTTCCATTTTGACCTCATCTTTTTCGGTAACCAAAAGAGAAGTAGCATTTGAAGCCACCAAGATATCGTGCAGATTTTGTTCATCAAAATAGGCATGATCCTCTAAATAAATACGATCCACAACCCCTTCAGGGAGGAAAGCATCTAAACGTTCCGGATTGGATATTGCGGTGACCAGAACCATTTGGCTTTGAAGGTTATCAATCTCTACCAATCGATGAAAATCATGATTTTCTACTAGATTGAGATCGGCTAAACCTTTTGTCCAATAAAACTCTCGAAATGGACCGGCAGGAAAGGGAAAGTAGTTTCTGATTTTTTGCGGGAAAAGAAGAATATCCAACTTATCAATATCAACCCGATTAAAGCCGTCATCCAAAAAGATAACTTTTGCTCCTTTTTGAATCGCTAAATCAATCGCAATTTTTCGATTTTCACTGACAATCACCGAAGCATGAGGCAGACTCTGTGCCATCAACATCGGCTCATCACCGCTGTGGTAGACATCTGTTACAATTTTGCCTCGTTGACTCACTTCAATTAAACCGTGGCTTTGCCGCCCATATCCGCGTGATAGGATAAAAGTCTCTTCGTATCGTGAAGCTAAAGCGATTACAAAAGGAGTTTTGCCGCTGCCACCGACAGTCAAATTGCCGATACTAATAATAGGAACATTATATCGTTTGGGCGAAGTAATCAATCGCCGAATCAACATCACCATACCGTAAATGAAAGCTAAGGGAAAGAGTAGGAAGATAACAACCCAGTCCAAAATACTGGGTTTGAAGAAGAGTCTCTCGATAAAAGAGACAAAATTAAAGTTTGACACCATTAAATATGCTGTTCGGCTACTTTCTTCACCGCTTCACATACCTTTTCAACTTCGGCATCGGTCAAAGAGGGATAGATAGGCAGTGACATTACCCGTTGGAAACATCCCAGTGCTACTGAATAATCAAATACTTTCATGGCGTATTTGGTCTTATAATATTCGGTTAAATGGAGTGGCATATAGTGTACACCAATCTTGACACCCTCTTTTTTCAACTGGTTGACAAAATGGTCACGGTTCTTATCAATCTCTACAATATACTGAGAGACGACATGCCCTTCATCGACTTTTGGCAAGCTGACATGTCGCGTATTGGCAAGCAGTTTACTGTATTTAGCCGCAATCTCTTTTCGTCGGGCAATAGATTTTCTGATATGCTCTAAATCAGCTAAACAGTAAGCCGCTTCCAGCTGAGAAATATCATATTTCCATCCGATATCTACCACATCGTAGATATAATCAACATTCCCGTACTCATCACACGATTTACGTTTCATACCGTGGAAAACCAATAGTTCTGCCCGCTCGTGAATCGTTTTGTCATTGGTTACCAACATACCGGCATTGATAAACGAATTACACAAATGTGGTGCAAAACTAAATACCGTAATATCCGCTCCCGTATTCCCTACAAAGTTACCGTTATACTCAGCTCCCATTGCGTTGCTGGCATCTTCGATGACTTTGACATTGTAGTTTCTGGCTAAGTCGTAAACTGCTTCCATATTACCCACTTTACCGGCGGTATGACTGACGATTACGGCTTTTAGTTTTTTGCTTTGATTTTTTTCTAACGCTTTTTCCAGCTTTATTAAATCAATATTGTAGTAATCACTCTCAATATCAACAAAGATCGGCTCTGCATCAAAGTGCCTCACTGATTCTGGAACTGAAGGAAAAACATTAATACTACAGATAACTTTATCACCCCTTTTAAAGTCTAAGGCACACATTGCCAAGTGTAGTGCAGAGGTTCCGCTATTGGTTGCAATAGCATACTTGCATCCGATTAGCTCTTTAAATGCATTCTCCAACTTCTTAACTTTTGTATTATCCGCAAAAGTCAATACATCGTTAATATATTTTGTTGTATTTTCATGAATGGTCGGTTTAAAAAACTCTATTGTATTTTGCATCTCATTTCACTTTATATTTATTTTAGAATACTTAAGTATTGCCATTATACAACGATTAGTATTAAAATAAATTGGAAACATTTAATATTTTAAAATATTTTTTTTTATTAACATAAAGCTATGTTAAATTTTTTTTACTTATTTTTAAAATTTATTCTATATTTTTCAACTACACGGAACATCTGCCAGCTTTTTAATCTCACCACAGCTAAAGCCGGCTTTTTTCCTTGCATCAACATTGAGATGAGGGCGATGTTTCTCACTAAGTTTATATTTTTCTAATATATCAAAATAAATATCAGTCTCTAAGTTTCTCTCCTGACAAATGAATTTAAACCACCTGTCACCTTTCTGGACATGCACAATCTCCTCTTGATAGATAATATCTAAACTCTCTATCAAAGTTTTTACCATCGGATTTTTTCGTTTATTGTCCAATTTTTTAACAATTTGCGGATTGACATCCAAACCCCCCGCTTCATAATACCGTGGAATAATTGCCATACGTTCTATCAGATCGGTTCGGGTATGGTTGGCGGCATCAAAAAGCCCCGAGTGAACAGGAAAATCACCATACTGAAAACCCAAGGAGTCAAGTAAGGCATTCAACATCTTATAGTGGCGAATCTCATCTAATGCCACCTCTAACCAATCCAATTTATAGGCTTGCGACATCTGTGGAAATCGATACACGGCATCGAGTGCCAAATCAATAGCCGAATACTCGATATGCACAATCGCATGAATTAGCGTTGCCAATCCCTCATTGCTGTCAAAATCTTTTCTTGCTTTGAGAGCATTGGGAGCGACAATCTCACATCGATCGGCATAGGAGGGTATTTCAAAAACCTTGGGTGTGAATCCCTCAGAGGATATCAATAGATTTTTGCTACAATACTCAAACAGCTGTTGTGTCAACGACTCTTTGAGAGCGATATCAGATGTTGTTAATGCTTGTTCTAAAATATCGTAAAAATTCATGGCAGAATTATATAGTAAAGGTTTTTCAATGCAGATTAAAATTCAACCGATGGGCCCACCTCAAACCAACTGTTACATTGTAACCGTTGAGGGTAAGGATTTGATCATCGATCCCGGTATCGGAGCTACTCAGTGGGTACTCAAAAATGCTAAGAATCCGATAGCCATTCTCAATACCCATGGACATTATGATCATATCTGGAGTAATGGAGCGTTACAGGAGCAGCTCAATATTCCGCTCTATGTTCCCAAAGCTGATGCTTTTATGCTGGAAAAAGATCCGTTGGGGCGGAAAGCTCCCAAAAGCAAAGCCGATGTGTTGGTTGACGGGGATCAAACTTTGGATATAGAAGGGATCAGCGTGACCTATCGCCACTTTCCCGGACATACACCCGGTAACAGTATTATAGAGATCGGGGATATATGGTTAAGTGGTGATTTTCTCTTTGAAGGTTCAATTGGACGTTGGGATTTTCCTTATTCTGATGGGAGAGAGATGGTCAAGAGTTTGGAAAAAGCTCTTACTATAAAAAAGGACTTTACCGTCTATCCCGGACATGGAATGAGTACTACGCTAAAAGCAGAACAAAAAAACTTACCCCAGTGGATAAGCTATATCAAGTACAATCGATATAGGTAGGTTCGCTTAGGAAACGGAGACTTCAGTCCCGAAAAAATATTGAGCGAGGCTAAAGCCATCGATTCCTAAGAAAACACTAATAAGAAAATTTATATCCGCGTCGTCTAACGGTATGAATCACTTGAAAGCCTAAAATACTCTTCAGACGCTTTCGTATTTGATTGATGGCTACCTCGACGGTATTGTCACTCACATACTCCGGCTCTTCCCAGAGAGCATTAATAATCTCATCTTTGGAAAAGACTCGCTCTTCACGTAGTGCCAAATAAGCGAGAATATCAAACGTCTTTCCGTTTAAGGAAACGATCTTGTTATCATACTCGACTTTTTTATTGGCGATATCAATAACCAGCTTACCGATATCAATATGTGTTCCAAAGAGTTTTCGCATATTGGAAAGAACTCTTAC
>JACXUN010000124.1 GCA_014763905.1 Campylobacterales bacterium | reverse complement strand
TACACTATTAATACTTCCACACTTTTTACAACTTGGTCTATGTCTCATATTGTAATTATACTCTAATAGTTTTATCAACTACTTTGAGATGCATGACCATTTTTTTTAAAGTTAGAAACAGAATGAGATAGAAGGAGTATAAAAAGATTTAAAATAAAATTATAAGGAAACAAAATAGAACAGCAAGAAGAGATTTCTTACTGATTAAAGTCGTTGAGGCATTTCCTCTTTGAAGGTGATTTTTTCTGCATTGGCTAAAATATCTTTGGCTCCTTTGGCAATCATTAGTTCTGCCAGTTGATAACCTAAAGATAAAGCGTCACTCAATGAAGCCGTCAATGACTCATGCATAATATGCGTACCGTCCGGATAACCGATCATTGATTCAATTTTCACTTCTTGATCTTTAACCGTTGCATTAACCGCAACCGGTGCGGAACATCCGGCTCCAATCTTAGCAATAAAATCTCGTTCAAGTTGTGTTACCAAAAAGGTCTCTTCATCATTCAAAAAATCGGCAATCTCTTTGGCTTTTTGATTGGAATTGACAATTTCAATTCCCAGTGCGGCTTGCCCCATCGGCGGGATCATTCTATCCAACGGAAGCTTCTGTGTATATGGAATATCTTTGAGTAAATCAAGTCGATGCAGTCCGATATAGGCTAAGATAATCGCATCATACTGTCCTTCAGCCAGTTTTCGCAACCGGGTATTGACATTGCCTCGCAAATCTTTGACTTTAAGATCTGGTCGAATTTTGAGCAGCTGCATCCGTCGTCTTAGACTGGTGGTTCCGACGACACTTCCCTCCGGAAGCTCTTCCAATGAGGCAAAATGATGTGATAAAAACACATCACTTTGATCTTGACGCTGGGTAATAGCGGCAAGCGATAATCCAGCCGGAATATAGGTCGGAACATCTTTGAGTGAATGAACCGCGATATCGGCTTCTCCTGCCAACATTGCATCTTCAAGCTCTTTGGTGAAGTGACCTTTTCCCCCGACTAATGCCAACGGTTTATCCAGTATCTTATCCCCTTTGGAGGTGATCTCATTGAGTTCTACCTTGATATCGGGAAATTCTGCTTCTACTCTTCCTTTGATATGATACGCCTGCCAAAGTGCCAATTGACTGGCTCGGGTTGCTATGACTAATTTATTCAAAAAAAACTCTTTATCCAATTGATAATCGTATCAAAGAAAACTTTGATACGATCTGTTCATTTTTTGTTAGATTCACCGGGAATCAACGCTTTATACTCATTTCGAGACATATCCCATTTACCATCAACATAAACAGTTGGGGTACCGGTTACCATCGATTTGGTCGCCATATCTTTATCAAACTCCAACTCTTTGGCAATGGACTCTGAATCGATCTCTTTTTCAGTTAGATTGAGACTAAACTGTTTATTTAACTTCTCTACTACTGTCGTTAGATTGGTCTCACTTGGGTCGATATCCAGAGTATACATATCGATCACTTTGTCGAAATTTTTTCTCTCTTGCTCAATTAACATTGCTCGCACAATAATATCTGATACCGGATGAATTTTGAGAAGCGGCAGATGATAGTAGTACATCGCAAACGTCTCTGGATGCTCTTTGACCGCTTGATAGATTTCCGGTACTTTCTCTTGACAGAATGGACATTGCGGATCGGAGAAGACAACGATCTTATGTTTCGCATCCTTGTTTCCGGCAAATAGATGTTTGTCATTGTAAATTTCAGGTTTGAGATCAGGTTTTAAGAGCTTGTGATAATCTTTTCCGGTTTTGATATCGATCAGGGTATTGGCAGCCATTCCATCTTTGATAAAAATAGTCTCCGGTACATCTACTTTGTCGGTAACCGTCGGACTCTGTTTAATCTCTGCATGAATATTGACAAAGTACACATCCCAACCCTTTAGTTCTTCCGGGGATTGTTTATTGATTATATCAATATCGGTAACTTTTACTCTGGGAGCTTTTACTAAATGGTTTTTGATAAATGCTTCGACTTCAGCTTCATTAGAAGTAGCACTAAGGCTTAATGTTGCGATCAGTGTCGTACTCAATAATTTCGACATCAATGACATCCGTCTCTCCTTGTTGATTTGATTTTTTAATATTATTTTTATTTTTAATAAATGGTATTGTACCACCTAATTGTAAAAACATGGTATATAAAAGTGCCATTACCCCTAAAAAATCGGAGAAAACACCGGGGATGATAAGAAGCATCGCACCGACAAAATAGGAGAGTGAAGCATCATGAAAGCTTTGAGCATTTAATTTTCCTAAAGAGACTGACTGCATATTTTTCATAAGCGTGATATGAGTATTTTTAAGCAATCCCATACCGATAAAAAAAGTCGCTACAATCCAGATCACACTCCAGAGAAATCCGATATCTTCCCCCACGCTCAAAGAGAAATAGAGTTCCAAAAAGAGGTAAGGCAGAAGGATAAGGAGTAACATTATGCCAGTCTCTCCATCAATGTTTCGACTACAAATTCCAGTTTCAGCTCTTCTTTGATTAAGCCTTTTCGACTGATCAACTCCACTTTGCCCTCTTCGATATCATTACCGATTACCAGAGCATACGGCATACCGATCAGTTCAAAATCTTTGATTTTGACCCCAAAGCCGGTCTTTTTATCGGCTCGATCATCCATTAGGACATCAATACCCTTGGATTTGAGTTCGTTATAGAGGGTTGTCGCTGCCTCCATCTGCCGCTCATCTTTGGCTTTGGCAATAATGATATCCACATGGAACGGCGTTGACTCTTTGGTCCAGATACATCCGTTCTCATCATGGTTCTGCTCGATAATCGCTGCCAACAGTCGACTCACACCGATTCCATATGTTCCCATCACAAACGGTTCTAGTTTCTGATTTTCATTCAAAAACTCTGCTTTCATCGGTTCGGAGTAGACGGTTCCGAGTTGGAAGATATGTCCCACTTCGATTCCTTTGGTTTTACTCAAATTTCCACCACACTTAGGACATTCGGTTGCCTCTTCGGAGATCACCTCCACATTGGCACCAAAATCACAGCTGTCACACACCATAATGGTATCTTCACCTGAATCTGCTAAGATCATAAACTCTTTGGAACCCGAACCGCCAATGGCACCGCTATCGGCTTCAACCACTCTAAACTCCAATCCCAAACGGCTGAAGATTTTTTTATAGGTCTCTTCCATGAGATCAAATTCACGAATCATATCCTCCGTCGAGGCATGGAAGCTATAGGCATCTTTCATCAAAAACTCACGTCCTCTCATGAGTCCAAATCGCGGTCGCACCTCATCCCGGAATTTCCAGTTGATCTGATAGACATTGACCGGCAGCTGCTTATAGCTTTTGACTGTTTGCCGTACCAGATTTACCATCGCCTCTTCATTGGTCGGACTAAGGACAAATGAGTTCTCATGACGATCTTTAAACCGCAGCAACTCTTTGCCAAACTTATCGGCTCGTCCGGTCTCCTCCCATAATGTAATCGGCGTAACAATCGGAAGATGTACCTCTTGACATCCTGCCTTGTCCAACTCCTCTTTAACCACCGCTCTTACTTTATCTAAGGTAATCTTTCCCAGCGGCAAGAAGTTATAGAGACCACTCCCTATCGACTGAATAAACCCCGCACGCAATAGAAGAATGTGTGATACCAAAACCGCATCATTAGGCGTCTCTTTGGTTGTTGGTATAATCATATTCGAAAACTTCACTGTTTATATCCTTTTTTATGGTGTTCTTCTTTATATTGTTTAAAATCAATGTTATCGGTGTTAATATCAAAAATCTCTTTGACCGCTTCCACACGATTTGAGCCGTTTTTATCGCCTGAACTCTGTCGCAGATTTTGTGTCACGTCATGGAGAAAACGGTTAAACATCTGGAGTGCCATTTTGTGCATATTTTCACGATACTCAGACGGCACAAATTTTTTGCCGACAGCTCGTTCCATTTCTTTGTCAATTGCGGTTCTGGCTTGTAAACGCATGGCTTTAATCACCGGCTCAATCGATAAGGCTCTCAGCCATTGATAAAAATCATTTTGATACTGCTTAACAATCTCTATCGCTTTGAGAGCCTGTTCTTGTTTAAGGGCATAGTTATCATTGGAGATCGCACGCAAATCATCGATACGAAAAAGTTTCAACCGTTCCATATCGATATCATCGATATCTCTTGGGATCGCCATATCAAACCAAACCCGATCCACATTGGGGTTTTCGATCATCGATGCTTGAATAATCGTATCGGTAGCTCCGGTCGCCGAGAAGAGTAGACGGTATCGATTGATATATTTAGGCAGCTTCTCAATCGTATCGGCTCGGGCATTTTCTCCCAGCTCTTTGGCAATCCGCTCTGTTTTTGACAGATCACGTCCCAACAGTACCACATCACATCCGAGTCGCAATAGGTGTTTCGCCGCAATTACGCCCATCTCACCGGCACCGACGACAACACCGGTCATACCCGATATATTATTCCCGTAGATTTTATGAGCTTGTGCTACCGCAACTGAGGCTATTGATATAGGATTTTTGGAGATATTGGTGACATTACGCACTTCTGCCGCACATTTAACCGCATAAGAGATAACCCGATTAAGCTTACGCCCTGCCGTGCCGTTATCGTAGGAGAATCGAAATGCCTCTTTGACCTGTCCGGTGATTTGCGATTCTCCGATAACCAACGAATCCAAAGAGGAGACCACCGTAAAGATATGCAAAATAGCCTCTTCATCATCATAGCGTCGTACCGACTCTTTGAGTTGATAGAAATCAACCCGGCTTTTTTGACTCAACAATCCTAAGATGGTATGGTAGCTGGAGAAATTATCTCGCGTTGCAGTAACGATTTCGACACGGTTACAAGTCGAAACGATATAGGCTTCATGAATAAAATCAAAAGAGACCAACTCATTGAGAAAACTGCGTTTCTCCTCATCACTGCCAAACGCCAGCTTTTCGCGAAATGCCTGCTCACAATGGTGATGGTTAAACGCCAAAACTTGATAGTACAATTTTAAAACTCTCTTTCAATCATCGCCTTGGCGATATTGGATAGATCTTGTTCGCCGCAAGCTTCCATCAG
>JACXUN010000123.1 GCA_014763905.1 Campylobacterales bacterium | reverse complement strand
GTAGAGGATATTATTGCTAAACTGTAACCATTCAGCATCCAAAATAATTTTGATGGTAGAAAAAAGCAACACAAAAGAGTTCAGAAAGAAAACGAGCAGGATCTTTTGAGAAACGGGTGGTGTTATTGGAGAAGAATTTGTGGTTTGAGCAGTGTGGGATTGAGAAAGAATCCAAAGCAATAAATTGAGGGAAAGTTGAACTAATAACATAGAAGGATTATAGTACTCTTTACTTATGTAAAATATATAGATATAATTATGTAATTTACATAAATTAGGATTTGTAATGTACAAAAGATCAGCGGAAGATATTTTACATGAAGCTCTGTCCGTCTCTCCCACGGTACTACTTTCGGGAGCGAGACAAGTTGGGAAGTCGACACTTTCTCTCTCATTGCACAATGAATATAGAGTATTTGATAACCTTGCGGAACGAGAGGCAGCTATCACCGATCCTATAGGATATGTATTGACATTACCCAAACCGATTACGCTTGATGAGATTCAAAAGGTTCCTGAGATATTAGAGGGCATTAAATTGGCAGTAGACAAAGAGCGTGTGAATGGCAGTTTTTTATTGACCGGTTCAGCCAATGTTTTGGATATGAAACGTGCCAAAGATACCTTGGCGGGTAGAGTGATTGAGCTGGTATTGTGGGGATTGTCACAAAAAGAGTTACAGGGGAAACCTTCGGAAAATATTGTCGATCAAATGTTTTCACAGGGGATCAAATCGTTCAAAGTACCTTCGGTGAGCTATGAAGAGATACTGAGTGCTATTGTAAACGGCGGCTATCCTGAAATCATGAAGATAGACTCCAAACGGGGTAAATCATTGTGGTTCAATGCTTATATCAGTACCTATATTGAGCGGGATATTCGGGATGTCGGGGAGTTGCGTGATATCTCGGCATTTATTCGTTTTTATAATATTATTGCTCCACGTTCATGTGGACTGCTCAATAAATCTGATCTTGCCAATGATGCCAATTTGAGTGAAGCGACGGTAAGTAATTATCTTAGTATGTTGGAGATGATCTATCAGATCAAATTGGTTCCTGCCTATAGCTCCAATATCTCGAAACGTTTTATCAAATCACCTAAACTTTATATGACCGATAGCGGACTTTTTGCTCATCTATTGGATGTACATTCGGCTGAAGAACTGCAAAATTCACTCTATAAAGGAGAGATTATTGAGACGTTTGTCTTTGCAGAGTTACTCAAACATCTTAGTTATTCTGTGATACAACCTCAACTCTATCATTACCGCACTAATGACAAAAAAGAGATTGACTTTATCCTTGAAAAACACGATAAAGTATTTGCCATAGAGGTGAAATCATCACGGAGTATTAAAAAAGAAGCATTTAAGCACATTATTGATTTTCAGAAAAAATCTAAAAAGAATATCATTGGTATCCTGTTTTATGCCGGAGAGACCATTCTCTCTTTTGGTGATGAGGAGTATGAGCGTTATGCTCTTCCTTTGAGTATCTTTTTTTGAGATTTTGAAAGGAACTCAATTTGTTTCTTTTGGTATCGTTATGGCAAACTTTATCCAATAATAATACCCAAACCAACTTTTGGATATAATCACGGAATTTTTAAAATGACTATTCATGAACATGTTAAAACAACTTAGGAAATAACCGTGATTACATTAAAAGAAGCATTAACCAAAAGCACCGAGGAACTCAACGTCTTACGCAAGGAGATGGAGCAGAAAGCCAAAGCGAGTGGACTCAATGCCTACATCGATTTCTCCTCCGCCGGGGAAGGCGTGCCGATCTTGATCAAAGATAATATTCAAGTCAAAAATTGGAGTATCACTTGTGCGTCTAAGATTTTGCAAGGGTATGTGGCTCCCTACAGTGCGACGGTCATTGAGAATCTCCAAGCCAAAGGGTTTGCTCCGTTTGGTCGGGCGAATATGGATGAGTTTGCGATGGGTTCTACTACCGAAAGTTCTTATTACGGTGTGACCAAAAATCCGTACGGTGATGATCGAGTACCGGGGGGAAGTTCCGGCGGTTCGGCGGCGGCGGTTGCCGGGGGGATTGCGATTGCGGCTCTGGGTTCCGATACCGGCGGATCGATTCGTCAACCGGCTGCCTATTGCGGCTGTGTCGGGATGAAACCGACTTATGGACGGGTAAGTCGGTATGGATTGGCGGCGTATGCTTCTTCTCTCGATCAGATCGGACCGATTACGCAGAATGTGGAGGATGCGGCGATCTTATATGATGCGATTGCGTCGCATGATGTGAAGGACTCGACCAGTTCGGATTTGCCGTTGGTGAGCGTCACGGAGAACTTGAATCCTGATCGGAAATTGACAATTGCCGTGATCGATAATTATGTGGCTGAGGCGAGTGAAGAGATTCAAAAAGCCTATCACGATACACTCAAAGCATTGGAAGCAGTGGGGCATACCCTTATCCATAAAACGATGGGAAATACCAAATACGATATCGCGACCTACTATATCGTGGCGACGGCAGAGGCGACGACCAATTTGGCACGATATGACGGGATTCGGTACGGAAATCGTGTGGAAGGAGAGAATCTCGCTGATACGTTCCTCAGAACTCGAAGTGAAGGGTTTGGCGAAGAGGTACAGCGGCGGATTTTGCTCGGGAACTTTGTCCTCTCTTCAGGGTACTATGATGCCTACTATCTCAAAGCCCAAAAAGTACGACACCTGATTCGGGATGAGTTTAATGCGATCTTTGAAGAGGCGGATTTGATCCTCTCTCCGGTGGCTCCAAGTGTGGCTCCGAAGATCGGGTCGATTGGCGATCCATTGGAGATGTATAAGAGCGATATGTATACCATTGCCATTAACTTGGCGGGACTGCCGGCAATCTCGGTTCCGGTGGCTAAAAATGACGAAGGGATGCCGATTGGACTGCAATTGATCGGTAAAGCATTTAACGAACAAGCGGTGTTTGACGGGGCATTGAGCCTAGAGAGAGCCGTAAATTACACTAAATAAGGAGAGAACTCTGTATGAACATTAAAAAGCGTGCATTGACATTTGAAGATATCCTGTTGGTACCCCAACATTCAACGGTACTTCCTAAAGAGGTTTCAATCAAAACCAATCTAACCAAACGGGTGACGTTAAATACTCCTTTGGTCTCTGCGGCTATGGACACCGTAACCGAATTTAAAGCCGCTATCGCGATGGCACGCTTAGGAGGAATCGGAATTATCCACAAAAATATGGACATCGAGAGCCAAGCCAAGCAGGTGATGAAAGTCAAAAAGTCTGAGAGCGGGATTATTATCGATCCGGTCTATATCGCTCCAGATAAGACCGTGGCGGATGCGGATGCTCTCATGGGAGAGTATCGAATCTCCGGTGTACCGGTTGTAGATGAGGCAATGAATCTGCTCGGAATTATTACCAACCGCGATATGCGATTTATCACCGATATGAGTGCCAAGGTGGAAGAGGTAATGACCAAAGCACCATTGGTAACGGCGAAAGTAGGAACGACACTGGATGAAGCAGCCCAGATTTTACAAAAGCATAAAATCGAAAAACTCCCAATTGTGAATGATGAAGGAAAATTGACAGGACTGGTTACCATCAAAGATATCGAAAAACGGGAACAGTTTCCCAACGCCAATAAAGACAAACACGGACGACTCCGTGTCGGTGCGGCGATCGGGGTAGGACAACTTGATCGTGCCGAAGCCTTGGTCAAAGCAGGAGTAGATGTCATCGTACTTGACTCGGCTCACGGACACTCCCAAGGGATTATCGATACGCTCAAAGCAATCAAAGCCAATCTCGATATCGATGTGATCGCCGGAAATATTGCCACCGGAGCTGCTGCCAAAGACCTGATCGAAGCGGGAGCCGATGCGGTCAAAGTCGGAATCGGGCCAGGATCGATCTGTACGACACGAATCGTCGCAGGTGTGGGTGTTCCTCAGATTTCTGCGATCGATGAGGTGTCCCAAGTCGCCAATCCACTCGGTGTGCCGGTAGTGGCTGACGGAGGGATCAAATATTCAGGTGATGTTGCCAAAGCCTTAGCGGTCGGTGCCAGTTCCGTTATGCTCGGTTCAGCTCTTGCGGGAACTTATGAAGCTCCAGGTGAGATGATCCTCTTTAACGGACGACAGTTCAAAGAGTACCGCGGTATGGGAAGTATCGGGGCGATGACCAAAGGAAGTACCGATCGCTATTTCCAAGAGGGAACCGCTGCCGATAAACTGGTACCAGAAGGAATCGAAGGACGCGTACCGTACCGAGGTAAGATCGAATCGGTCGTGCATCAGATGGTCGGAGGACTACGAAGCTCGATGGGATACTGCGGGTCTAAAGATATCCCGACTTTCTGGGAAAAAGCAGAGTTCGTGGAAATTACCTCAGCCGGGCTTAAAGAGTCGCATGTGCATGATGTGACGATTACAAAAGAGTCTCCGAATTATCATTCGTAATCTATGTGGTGGTCGATAAATCGACCCTACAAGGATACCACATTTCAATTAATGATCACATAGGGTCGCTTCACCGACCTTTGTGTATACAAATCCTTATAAAACTTTCAATAATAAGTATCACTTATCCAAGAATCCGTTACAATACGTTAAAATGGAGAACTCAACTCAATTATGCATTATCTCAAATCACTCAATGTTCAAGTTTTCATAGGAATCATTCTCGGTGTGGCATTTGGTATTTTGTTACCGTCATTGGCATTGGAGCATAGTAGGAGACGTTTTTGTCGCATTGCTCAAAATGTTGGTGGTTCCTTTGGTATTTGCTTCGATCTATACGGCATTGACAGGATTGGGCAGTGCGGAAAAACTGAAAAATATTGGTTTTAAGACCATCGGACTCTATCTGATTACGACGGCATTGGCGTATGCTCAAGCGGCGGAGGTGAAACCGTTCTCTTTTCATGAAATAGTGATGAGCTTTATCCCTTCTAATGTCTTTAACTCTTTAGCCAGTGGTTATATGATGCAGGTGATTGTCTTTGCGGTTTTTTAGCCTTGGCATCATTTAAATTGGAGCAACAGCATCAAGATGTGCTGTTTAATCTTTTTACTGCGATCAATAATGCGATGTTTCATATCGCACG
>JACXUN010000005.1 GCA_014763905.1 Campylobacterales bacterium | reverse complement strand
TTTTCAAAATTATTTCCTTGGATTATTTTTTATTATAATACTCCGTCGAACTCAGGTTACTATGAACCCTATATGAATTTGGATTTGGAACCGCAGACTTTAGTCCCGAACAAGCGAAGCTAAAGCTTTCGATTCCTACTTACGCCAGCATCTCCTCGACGGTAGCAACCACATTCCAACCCAGATCATAAACGCTATAGCCGCCCTCCAGCATAAAGACCACCGGCGTATCACCCAAATCTAAGATGGTTCGGACGATCTCACGGATGCCGTCGGTGGTGACATTGAGCTGAGCCAAAGGATCGCTCTCATGAAGATCATATCCGGCAGAGACCAAAACAATATCAGGTTGAAAATCGTGATAGTGCTTTGGCAACTCTTCCCGGTATATCTCTAGTATCTCTTCATCCCCGCTTTCGGGCATCAAAAGATAGTTGGCGGTATACCCTTCGCCCTCCCCTCGTCCGGTATGATGCTCAGCTCCTGTACCTGGATAGGCAAAGGCTTGATGGGTACTAAAGTAAAAGATTGTATTATCATCATAGAAAGCATCTTGGGTTCCGTTACCGTGATGTACGTCAAAGTCGATGATCATCACTTTGGGATACCAATTCTGTTGGGCATAGCGTGCGGTTATGGCAATGTTGTTAAAGAGACAAAACCCCATCGACTGCGTCGGTGTCGCATGGTGTCCCGGAGGACGCACCGCACAAAAAGCCCGATCAAACTTCCCGACGGCTATCCCGTCAATCGCCGACAACCCGGCTCCAACCGCTTTGAGTGCCGCATCGTACGAATCATAAGAGCAGACCGTATCACTGTCGATAAAACTCTCGGCTAGACTCTTCTGCCGTACCTGTGCAATCATATCTAGCGAATGAATCATCTCCACTTCACTCACCGTCGCCGATCGCGGTTTGACGGTGATCAGACAATCTTGGAGCTGTTGAATTTTGAGATTAATACTGCGTAGTCTTTCAGCCGATTCAGGATGTCCTGCTCCGGTATCGTGCTGAAGATAGATTTTATCGGTTATCCATGCTACTTTTTTCATTTTTTTTTCTTTGTATCAACTCTATAAAGATGAACAGTACCGCCAATACGACGAACATTTCCCGTATCTCATACTGCATATTGAAAAAACTATAGATTTTATAACTCACCATTGAGAGTGCTGTAGCGATGATTATAACCAAATAGTGTATCTTTAACCAATGGTCTCCTCCATTTAGCCAGAGGTAGAGTCCAAAAAAGAGTATCCCGCTTAAATGTGTCGCCATATCCATGATCACGCCAATATCGTTATAAAAATAGATTTGGAATACCGAAGCAAACAGCACCACCAAAATACTGTGCGGATCAATATCAAAATAGCCCAAAACCGTAAATCGACTCAAATAACTTCTAAATAGTTTGTAAAATAACGGAATAAAGACCAATAAAGTATAGATACTGCTGTAGATAATCGAACTAAACAGATTGGCGTCCATGAGATTATGGAGATTGGTCTCCTGTTGCAGGTTTTGTTTGAGAAAATAGTCACCGGACGGGAAGTGAAAAAGGTTCTGCCCCCAGCTGATCTCCTCCATCACCGCTAAAAAAGTCAACAGTGTAAAACCGATAACCGCGATCTGTACCATACGGCTAAAGGCGTGGTGTGATCGCACTATCGAGACCCATCCATAAACAGAAATGATCAAGAGCAACAGAACAGTTAAGGTCTCAAAAAAGCCGTTCTCTTGTGTCATTATCTCTAACAGATTTTGATAACCATCGACCGAAACAGTCAAAAGAATCGTCAATAATGCTGACAGGTACAGTAAGAAAAGGGGTAGAATAGTAACTTTGTATTGTGAAATCATAATGCTATTATACCTTGATTTTAAATAAGTTTATTGTAATATAATTTAATAGAATATATTAATTGAAAGGATTGTCATTGTCTTCCAAAGGTACGGTTTTAATCGTTGAAGATGAGAGAATACCCGCTGAGTTTCTCAAAGCCTTTCTCCAACGTGAAGGATACATTGTTATAGCTATTTGTGACCGAGGGGAAGATGCAATCCGAGTGGCACAAGAGCAAAGGCCGGATATTATATTCATGGATATTATGCTCAAAAGCCGAATGAGCGGCTGTGACGCGGCTCTCCAAATCTCTAAAGTGGTGGAGAGTAAAATCATCTTCTTAACCGCCTATTATGATCAAGAGATGATTGATTTTGCTAAGGAGGCGGGTGCCATCAACTATCTCCTAAAACCGTATCGTGATAAGCAAATTTTAGCCGCTTTGGAGATTGCACGTCAACAAGATGAAATACCATCGAATGATAGCGTATGTGACATATATAAAGTTCCGCTAGAGTGCGGCTATATCTACGATCTGGAAAAAAACGGCTCTATCACAATGATCAGGAGATCAATTTAAGCAGAAAGAGTCTTTTGATGATCCACTATCTTTCTATAAATCTAAATAGTACGGTATCCAAAGAGGAACTCTCCTGCTATATTTATGGTGAGCTTAAAGACTCCAGTACCATTCGGACACTGATTTTTCGACTTAGGAAACAGCTTCAGTGCGATATGATCGAAAATATCAGCGGAATCGGCTATAAAATTGTCTCTCATATAAAATCATGATAGAATACTAAAGTTATTTTATTAAAATTTTTTTAAAACAAATAGAGAGGAATATGATGGTCGATATCTATGAAAAACTAGGACTTTTTTATATAGGGCGGGATGTAGATAAGCATACCCAAGCGATAACCGAAGCACTCACGCTGCTCAAAAACAAAAACTTCACCACCCATGCTGCCATTATCGGGATGACCGGTTCTGGTAAAACGGGACTTGGAATCGGACTAATCGAAGAGGCGGCGATCGACAATATCCCGGCAATTGTGATCGATCCCAAAGGGGATATGGGAAACCTGCTTCTCACCGATCCCACCTTTAATCCGAAAAATTTTGAACCGTGGGTTGCCGATGAGGCTCAGAGTAAAGCAGAAGAGCTAAGCGGATATGCTCAAAAAATTGCTGCAATGTGGCAGGAGGGGATCAAAAAAGACCATCAAGATGAATCGCGTGTTGCCAAATTGGCAGCGGTTGAAAAAACCATCTATACACCAGGAAGCAGTGCCGGTATCTCAATCAATGTACTCGGCTCGATGGATGCCCCGCCATCAGAGATTATTGATGATGCGGACAGCTTTGCCTCCTATCTCAAAAGCACGGTCACCTCTCTGCTTTCACTTATCGGAATCGAAGCTGATCCCGTGAGTTCCAAAGAGTATCTCCTGATCGCTCAACTGCTCACCAATGTCTGGATGAACCGTCAAAATATCTCACTCGAATCACTCATCGGAAGTATTATCAATCCGCCATTTGACAAAATCGGAGTACTACCTTTAGAAAGTTTCTATCCGCAAGCGGCTCGATTTACTTTGGCGACTAAACTCAATGCCGTAATGGCTTCACCGACCTTTGCTACGTGGCTGCAAGGAGAACCGCTGGATATCCAATCCCTGCTCTATGATGCCAACGGCAAAGCCAAAGTTTCAATCTTCTCGATTGCTCATCTCAATGATGAAGAACGAATGTTCTTTGTTACCCTACTCCTCAACAAATATATCGCATGGATGCGGCGGCAGAGCGGAACTTCTGCCCTCAAAACTGTACTCTATATGGATGAGATTTACGGATTCTTCCCGCCAACCCAAAACCCGCCTAGCAAAGAGCCGATGATGCTGCTACTCAAACAGGCTCGTGCGTTTGGGGTGGGAGTTATCCTTAGTACCCAAAACCCGGTCGATCTGGACTATAAAGGACTCTCCAATATCGGGACATGGTTTATCGGTCGTCTCCAGACCACGCAGGATATTGATCGGGTGATCGAAGGGCTGGGAGGTCAAGTCGGCGGAACTTACAGCAAAAGTGAAATCCGAACCCTGCTTGCCAATCTCAACCAGCGAATCTTCTTCCTCAAATCGGCTCATCTGGATGATATCCGGCTCTTTACCACCCGTTGGGTACTCTCCTATCTCAAAGGACCGCTCAACTCCCGTGATATCGCTCAGTTGATGGAAGCTAAAAAAGCCTCTCTGACGATACCAGAATCGATTCTCTCCACACCAAAAGTATCACAAGGTTATCAAGAGTTTGTCGCACTGGATAACACTATTCAGCAGCAGTTTATGGTAGATGTCAGCGGACAGAATCATTTCAGAGCAACCCTTCAAGGAGAGGTAGAGATTCACTACTTCAACCAATCCAAAGGAATCGATGAAAACGAAAAGCTCTGTCTCAATCTCGAACTCTACGACGATGAGCCGATCAATTGGGATGATGCCGTCGAAATAGAATCGTGTCAAGCACTCGGCAGTTCAGCTCCAAGCAATGCCAAATTTGCCCCGATCAGCAGTGAAATCAGCAACGACAAAGGCTTGCGGCAAACTAAAAAATCTCTCGTCGATTGGATCTACAAAGGTAAACGTTTGACCACTTATCAATGCAGCTCACCGAAGCTTAACTCCAAGCCTTATGAGTCGATGGGTGATTTCAAGGTGCGGATTAACGATATCCTCAATGAACAAAAAGAGGAAGCCATCGAAAAACTTCAAGAGCGTTACGATAAAAAAGAGCAGACCCTGCTTCGACAGATGCAGCGAGCCCAAGAGCAGTTGGAAAAAGAGAAATCCGATTCGACCAAATCGATGATCGATACGGGTATCGCAGTACTTGGAGCTCTCTTTGGACGGACAACATCCTCCAAACTGGGGCAGGCGATATCAACCGGAAGCCGTGCTTATAAAGAACGTGGCGATATCGGTCGAGCCGAGGAGCGAATCGCTCAGATTCAAGAAGAGATCGATAAAGTATCACAAGAGTTGGCTGATCAAATTGATGAGCTGGCTCTTAAATATGATATCGACAATGTCACCATTACCGAATCGGCTATGAAACCGCGTAAGAGTGATATCAGCGTCAAACAGCTCAGTATCGTATGGGTAGTTTAGCTTATAACGTATCAATATTATTTATAATTAAGCTAATTTCGATAGAGCTATAAGTACAATTCTGCTAGAATTTCGGGATTATTTATGGAAAAGGATTGTAATGAACATTACAGCTACGAAAACTGATACCGCGAACGTATTGGTAACTGCAACAATTGAGAATGCAGACATTGAGCAAAACATTGAAAAAATAGCCAAAAAACTCTCTAAAACGGCAAAAGTTGACGGATTTAGAAAAGGAAAAGTTCCGGTTTCGGTCATCAAACAGATGCACGGTAAGCAGATTAAACAAGAGGCTGAGCATGAAGCGATTCAAGGTGCTATTGAAACCGCTAAAAAAGAGACCGGTTTCAAAAACAGCGACATTATCGGTGATCCAACCTTCAAGAAATTTGAGCGAACCGATGCCGGCTTAGAAGTAGAGATCGCGATTTCACTTCGACCGACCATTGAAGTAGAGGGATACGATAAGTTAGCTCCTCAGTACGACGAACCAACAGTAGAAGAGAGCGAACTCGAAGAGCGACTCAATAGACTACTCGAAGCCAACTCACCGTATAAGAAACTCAAAGAAGAGAGAGCTTTAGCAATCGGTGACCAATCAACCATCGACTTTGTCGGTAAGATCGAAGGTATTGAGTTTGACGGCGGAAAAGGTGAAGGATTTGAACTCGTCATCGGTTCAGGTCAATTTATCCCGGGATTTGAAGATCAAATGATCGGTATGAATAAGGGTGAAGTTAGAGATGTAACCGTTACCTTCCCTGAAGCGTATCAAGCCAAAGACCTTGCCGGTAAAGAAGCCGTATTCACCGTAACCCTTCATGAGATCAAAGCACGAGGTGAAGTTGCTTTGGATGAAGAGATGGTAAAACGATTAATCCCGGGTGATGAAACCGCTACGGCAGAAACCGTTAAAGAGAAAATCAGTGAACAGATCAAAAATGAGAAAATTCAGAAGCTTTATCAAGAGGAACTCAAACCAAAATTAATGGAAGCGTTGGTTGCTACTTATAGTTTTGATCTTCCACAGAACATTGTCGAGCAAGAGATTGATGCACAGATCAACCAAAAAGCCCGAGAGATGAGTGAAGAAGAACTCGCTGAGTACAAAGGAAACGATGAGAAGATCAACGAGCTTCGAGAATCGGTACGTGAAGATGCGGCTAACTCAGTCAAAGCCACTTTCCTTGTTGATGCTTTAGCGAGAAAAGAGGGAATCACCGTTCACGATAACGAAGTATCACAAACCATCTACTATGAAGCGATGATGAGTGGTCAAGATCCAAGAGCGGTCATTGAGTATTATCAGAAAAACAACCTTCTTCCAGCTATTAAAATGGGAATGATTGAAGATAAGCTTTTCGCTAAAATTATCGGTTTAGATAAGTAATCATTCATCCTTTTGTGGGCAGAAATGCCCACGCTGCCTTTCGGTATACTATTTACATAAACTTTTTTTAAACTTTTCATTGTATTATCATTACAATTATTATTAAGGACACATAATGAGTTATATCCCTTATGTCATCGAACAAACCGGACGTGGTGAACGAAGCTACGATATCTATTCTCGACTTTTAAAAGACCGAATCGTTATGTTAAGTGGAGAGGTTAACGATGCCGTTGCTTCCAGCATTGTTGCTCAACTTCTTTTTTTAGAGGCACAAGACCCAGATAAAGATATCTATTTCTATATCAATTCACCGGGTGGGGTAATTACCAGTGGATTCTCCATCTTTGATACCATGAACTATATCAAACCGGATGTGACGACCATCTGTATCGGTCAAGCTGCCTCTATGGGTGCCTTTTTGTTGGCTGCTGGAGAAAAAGGAAAACGGTACGCCCTGCCTCACTCTCGTATCATGATTCACCAACCGCTGGGTGGAGCTCAGGGTCAATCAACCGATATCCAAATCCAAGCCAAAGAGATTCAACGGATGAAAGATATCCTCAATGAGATTTTGGGAGAACGAACCGGCAAAACAGCCGAGCAGCTGGAAAAAGATACCGAACGCGACAAATTTATGTCAGCGGCTGAAGCGGTAGAGTATGGACTCATCGATAAAGTACTCACCAAAAGTTTTAGCTAAGGAAAAATAGCATGGTTCGCGAAGTCGTCATCTATCCCGATAAACGTCTCAAACTGATCTCTCGTGAGGTAACGGAGTTTGATGAGACGTTGCATACCCTTCTGGATGATATGTACGATACGATGATCGCCAAAAGAGGGGTTGGGTTGGCTGCCATTCAGATCGGTGTCGATCTCCGGGCATTGATTATTAATATCCCGACCGAGGAGAGTGATAAGCAGCTCCGTGACCATACGCTGGAGATTATCAATCCGGTATTTTTAACCATGGAAGGAAGCTGTAAAACCCAAGAGGGGTGTCTCAGTGTTCCTGGCATATACGAAGATGTCGAACGAGCTCAGCATGTCAAAATCAGCTACCAAGATCGCCATGGAAACACCCATGAGATCGACAACGATGAATTCCTAGCCATCGCCATCCAACACGAAATCGATCACCTCGACGGCAAAGTCTTTATCGAAAAACTCTCCTATATCAAACGAAAAAAGTTTGAAAAAGAGTGGAAGAAGCGGGAGAAAAATTAAACACTCTTCCCAGCCCTCAACCCGCACACCCAAGCAAAATGGAGGTTAAACCCTCCTCTGTCTCCATCGACATCTAACAGTTCACCGGCAAGATAGAGTCCCTTTTGTTTCAGAGACTCCATCGTTTGAGGATTGACCTCTTGGGTATCGATGCCGCCGGTGGCGACTTCGGCTCCTTTGTATCCATTGCTGCCATTAACGTTAAAAGGGAAATGTTTGATGCGATCGGCAATGGTTTCTAATTGATTTACGTTCGATAGAATCGAACCTACGGTGGCTTTCTCTAGTTTTAGCGGCTCTAAAATGGGAAGAATTAACTTCTTATTGATAAAGCCTTGCAGCCATATCGACAGCGGTTTTTGGCTCTTTTTATCCAAACTCTTTTTCATCAGAGCAAGGAGTTGTTCACGGCTCATTTTGGGCATTAGGTCAAGCTCCAGTGTCACGATTGGGGTGTGAATAAGTTGCTCCATCACAAAACGGCTGATATCCAAAATCGCCAAACCGGAAATCCCGTAGTTAGTGAAGAGGATATCCCCCTCTTTTTGAATCGTCTGCTGCCCTGCTCTGAGTGTCACCCTACCCTCTACTTTGATTCCCGATAGACGTTTAAGATGTGGCATGGGAGAGGTCAACTGCACCAAAGTTGGAAATCCGTTGATAATATGATGTCCAAACGGTTTGGCAAACTGCAATCCGTCTGCTGTTCCACCCAGTTGCGGAGCCGACTCATGCCCGGTTGCAATCACCACCTTGTAACTTTGAATCTTCTCTTCCGCATAATAAACCATAAAGCCGTTTTTATGGCTCTCAACCTTTTTGACTTCAGCTTCGCAAACAATCTTCGCTCCCAGTTGTTCACACTCAAACTGTAACAAATCCACAACCGATGCTGCCTGTAGTGACATCGGAAAAACTTTTCCCTCTTTGGCTTCGATGAGTTCCAAGCCTATTGATTTAAAAAACTGTTTAATGGTTTGATAGGTATAGCCCTCCAAAACTTGACGGATAAACTTCGGATTCTGTGAATAAAATCGCTCAGGAATAGGGCGTTGGTTGGTGATATTGCACCGACCGTTTCCGGTGGCTAGGAGTTTTTTCCCGACTTTATTGTTTTTTTCGAGTATAAGAACTTTTTTGCCACGTCTGGCTGCTGTTATTGCTGCCACTAAACCGCTGGCTCCGGCTCCTATAATTATCACATCCATCATCAAATCCCTTTAGAACTCAGGTTATTATCAAATTATAACCAACTCTCTGTTATAACACTTTATTCGAACCGATGGCTTTAGGCTCTTAGACGAAACTAAAGTTTTCGTTTCCTATTGATTTGAAAGAACAAGGAGCTACCATGAGTGCTTTAGTAGAATTTGCGATGTTCCCCACCGACAGTACCGAAAGTAAAAGTGAGTTTGTCGCCAAAGTTTTGGATATTGTCGATCAGAGTGGATTAGCCTATCAACTTACTCCGATGGGAACCATAATTGAAGCGGAAACGGTTGATGAAATATTTGCCGTGATATAAGCTACTCGAACAAGATAGCAACCGAATCTATTCTACAATCAAAGTTGATTATCGGAAAGGTCCCGTTGGTCGACTGGGTAAAAAGGTCGGCTCAGTTGAAGCCAAACTCGGGCGTAAACTAAACAGTTAGTTTTCGATATAATACAATCAAAAAAGATTGGGAGAGTGCGAATAATGTGTGTTGAGAAACTGCAAAAAATATTTTTGGCATTTGCGTTAGGTATCGTAATGATGTTAGTGGCTACCGGTTCATATAAAGCTGCTTTTTTACTTCAATTTATCCTAATGGTAATCTTGATTGCCAATGCACTAACAGGTTTCTGTGCCTTAACCAAAGTCTTGAATGCGGCTTTTCCAATGTGTAATGAGGAGAAAAAATAGTGGCAAACATTTCGTATAAAGATGCCGGTGTAGATATCGATGCAGGAAATAACTTTGTAGAAGCAATTAAGAGTGATGTCAAATCAACCTTTGATGCCAATGTGATTGGCGGAATCGGTTCATTTGCCGGAGCCTATGCGTTACCGACAGGATATAAAGAACCGGTACTTTTATCGGCTACCGACGGAGTCGGAACCAAACTCAAACTGGCTATTGAGAGCAACCGCTTTGATACGGTCGGTATCGACTTGGTTGCCATGTGTGTCAATGACCTGATCTGTAACTTTGGAACCCCGATGTTCTTCCTCGATTACTATGCAACCGGACAGTTGGTAATAGAAAATGCCAAAGATGTCGTGGGCGGAATCGCAGAAGGGTGTCGGCGTGCCGAGTGTGCCTTAGTCGGCGGTGAAACAGCTGAGATGCCAGGGATGTACAGTGAGGGAGATTTTGACCTTGCCGGATTTGCGGTGGGGATTGCCGAAAAAAGTGAACTGGACACGCTTGCCAATGTCAAAGAGGGACAGGTGATTATCGCTCTGCCAAGCTCCGGTGTTCACTCCAACGGATACTCATTGGTTCGTAAGCTTTTCTTTGATACATTGGGGATGAGCCTAGATAGTGAATTCAGAGGTAAACCGCTGATCGATACGCTCCTAGAACCGACACGTATCTATGTCAAAGAGTTCAAGCAGAATAAAGATCAGATCAAAGCCCTCGCCCATATTACGGGTGGAGGAATCGTCGAAAACCTTCCACGGGTACTGCCGGAAGGAATGCGTGCTAAGATCAAGAAGGAGAGCCTGCGAATTCTTCCAATCTTTGAGTTTATGGGTCAATATGTGGAAGAGTCCGAGATGTTTAGAACCTTCAATATGGGTGTCGGAATGATCTGGGTCGTCGATGCGGCTGATGTCGAGACTATCCTTGCCAATACAGATGGTTATGTGATCGGGGAGATGGTCAAAGGTGAAAGAGGCGTAGAACTCTCTTAAAAGAACTTTTAAAACCTTTTTATGCTATTCCAAGGAGCGTGCGAAAAGCCATGCACTCAATCCATGAAATGGACGCTTGCGTTTGCATGGCGTATGAGTACGCTCTTTGGAATAGAAGTTTTACAGTTTTTTGATGACTTTGCTCATAAAAGAGAATATTATTTGGATATAATGTTTATTAAAATAAATGATGGAAACTAAGCTATGAAACTAACACTGCGTCAAATGGAAATTTTCCTCAATGTGGTTAGAGAAGGACACCTAACCAACGTTGCCAAACGGATGGGCTTAAGTCAATCAGCCATATCCATGTCTATTAAAGAGCTTGAAAATATTTTGGGGTCACCTCTATTTGATCGGATTAATAAAAAGCTTATCCTCAATGAGATGGGACGCTCTTTTGAAAAAGAGATCGCCCCGATCATCAAAAAGCTTAACGATATCGAGTATGAATTCAAAAACAGTGTCAACAAAGGTATGGTCAGGGTCGGTGCGAGTACCACGATCGTCGATTATCTCATGCCACCGATCATCTGCAGCTATATGAAAAACTATCCGGATGTAAAAGTCTCACTCAAAGAGGGGAACTCGCAACGAATCGTTGAACTGCTCAAAGACGGTGAAATCGATGTGGGATATATCGAAGGGGTGACCAATGATCCAGAGATCATCAAAGAGATCATCGGCGTTGATGAACTGGTTGTCGTAACCACGGATACTTCATTGGATCAACCATGTACCATCGATATGCTACAAGACCGAAAGTG
Source organism: Campylobacterales bacterium (assembly GCA_014763905.1). Taxonomy (GTDB): domain Bacteria; phylum Campylobacterota; class Campylobacteria; order Campylobacterales; family Sulfurovaceae; genus UBA1140. The sequence continues at coordinate 5,582 of JACXUN010000005.1, read as the reverse complement.
GGTACTTCGTGAAGAGGGATCGGGAACCCGTGATGTTTTCCTCGATTATGTCAAAAACAAGGTTAATCATATCAATATCTTTTTAGAGTTAGGACATACAGAATCGATCAAATCGCTTCTCATGAATCACCAATGTCTCACCTGTATCTCTAAAATTGCCGTAGAGAAAGAGATTCAAACTCAAAAGCTGATACATATTCCACTTAAAAATTTTGAGTGTAAACGAGACTTTTTAATGATCTATCATAAAGATAAGTATCACAGTGAACTCTTTGAGAAGTTCTTATACTTTACCAAATCAATGATCCGTGAGATGCTAGAAGGTTCTAAAAAGCGATAAGCTTTAAAATCGGATTAAATACTCCAGTGCTTTTTGATAGTCGCTGGGGTAATTCAGATTCATAAACCACTCCGTTTTTTCAAAATTCACCTCTACCGTATCCAGTCTCTGTAAAAGATACTGCAGCTTATGATTATCTTGAATTAACAGTTGTTGTATCACTTTAGATGAACTGCGTCGATAGATCGCACAGAGCGGTTCCAATCCGTTCGGCGAGCGAGCAACAATCACATCGGCTTGATTCTGTTCGGCTTTGCCATAGAGTTTTTCGATCACTTCTGAAGTGACAAACGGCAGATCCACACTGATCACAAAAATTTCATCGGCATCTACTTGATCCCATATCGAAACCAATCCCACCATAGGTGAGGCTGTTTCTTTAATATCTTCTATAATCGGCACATCAAAAGTAAATTTGTTTGTTTTAGCAGCAATATATACATCATCAAAAAGTGCTTGCAGCCGCTGAAATTGGAACTGGGCAAGGGTAGGGAAGCCACCAAAAGGAAGCAATGCTTTATCCTGCTCCATTCGACTGCTTTTCCCACCGGCGAAAATTACCGCCGTCCGTGGTTTTTTAGAGGCTATTGGCAACCCACTCGATAACACTGTCTGCCAACTTTTGCCCGTATCGTGCGGCATATTTATCATTCACCAGAACAACTACGACATACTTCTCTCCCGAAGCACCCTCTACATATCCGGCAATATTGGCTACATTTTGGATGGTTCCGGTCTTCATCCATGCCCGGCAGCAAACACTGCTGTGAGCAAAACGCCGCTTAATAGTACCGTCAACACCGGCAATAGAGAGGGTATTCATCCATCGATCGCCATAATGAAGTGCCGCATGATCCAAAAGATTAGCAAGTGATTGAGCCGTCAAACGTGAACGCCGTGAAAGTCCTGAACCGTTAGCGATAAAAGTCTCCCCTTTTAAAATATTATAACGTCCTAAAATCTCTTCAACTGCTTTGGCTCCTTTAAAAGTAGTACTCGGAAGTTCTGCAAATTTGCTTCCTAATGTCAATAGTACCTGCCGTGCCATGACGTTATTGCTCTCTTTAGCGATAGTCGAAATAATATTCTCTAACGTATCAGAGTAGTGAGAAAAGAGATAATGAGCCGATTTAGGCATTGGATTGAGTTTTAACGTACCATTAAAATAGATACCCTGATTTTTCAACTCCTCTTTTAGGGCATAATAAAACGAACGGTGTGGCATACTGATCACTTTACAGACGGTTCGTGGTCCGCATTGAGTAGAAAGCTTTCCACTCAAAAAAATCGTCGAACGCTGACTGGTATCGGTTTTGATACTAACACGTGGCCACGATTGATTACCGTGGCATGATCCGCTTACCATCTGTAGATTATTGACGATCTTGTAACTGGCATCATTATCGATACGGTCAAGATGGACACTGCGTCCACTTGGAGTGATACAGAGGGTACTTTTTCGTTCATTGAACATAATCGCATCCGGCATTGCATTATACGGACTATAGATATTTTGATCAAATCGTGAATTGTTTTTATTTGGAACTCTAAAAAGGGTTCGATCGATGACGATATTGCCTAGTACCTTCTGAACCCCCAATGCTTTCAATTGGGAAACGATTCCGGGTAGATTTTCGGTAGCAAGGGTAGGATCACCTGAAGCTTTGACAATAATATCACCCCTTAAAACCCCTTTGCGAATATAACCGGTGTGATAAAACTGTGTCTCCCATCGATAATCGTATCCCAGAGACAATAACGCCGAATAGGTCGTCAACAGTTTAATGACGGAAGCCGGTGAACGCGAAACGGAACTGTTCCATGAAACTATCGGTGTAGCTGAACCTACCTGCTGTACATGCACACTATAGTTGGCACTGCTGATCGGATAAGCATGTAGCTTATTATAGAGTGTAGTCGGGATATCTCCCTTGGCTCCAACCTGTAATGTAATAACGATAAGCCAAAGCCATAATCCCAACAATCTTTTTTGTATCATCTTATCCTGCCACAATTTTTTTTATGAATTTCACCACAACCATCACCACACTAAAGAGTATATAGCCTGCCAAGGTAAAGATCAACGGATGGATCATTCCCAATCCATATGCTCCGGCGTGAGGCAGTGCGGTTAGATGTTCTATTGGATGAGAAAACCACTCTTTAAAGTGCATACCGATAGCTAAGAAGAGAAAAATGCCTAAAAATATCATCAGCTGTTTTTTCATCAAAGTTCCTTAAATTTGAATAATGCTATGGCATAATTCAGGTTGAATTTTTAAACGATCATAGTAAAAACTCACTTTAAAACAACCAAAGTAATACCGATTTTGAACGGTTTAAACATAAGAATTTCAATAGTTCACAATAAAAAGAGGAGAGGAGGGATGAGTCTACATCAGTAGACTCATGAGAGAGTTATTTTGCGTTTTTCTTATCTCTTTGGATTCGTTTTCGTGCGATCGGATCCAGATATTTTTTTCGTATACGAACACTCACAGGAGTTACTTCGATCAACTCATCATCTTCTATCCACTCCATAGCAGCTTCCAAGGTAATAGGTCTCGGCGGTACCAATTTAATCGCTTCATCAGCTCCCGAAGTTCGCATATTGGTCAACTGTTTTCCTTTAAGCGGGTTCACTTCCAGATCTCCTGGACGTGCAGACTCACCAATTACCATACCGTTATAGACTTTATCTTGCGGTTTGATAAACATAATTCCCCGTGCTTGAAGGTTAAAGATAGAAAAGGCAACCGCCTCTCCATCATCCATAGAGATCAAAGCTCCATGCGTTCGGCTCTCTACATGTCCACTGTACGGTCGATACTCCATGTAAGAGTGGTTCATGATCCCTTCCCCTTTGGTTTCGGTAAGAAATTCACTTCTAAACCCGATCAATCCACGAGCCGGAATCTCAAACTCTAACCGTACCGCACCATCAGGCATTGGGACAAGGGAGGTCATCTCTGCTTTTCGTTTTCCTAATTTTTCGATCACGACCCCTTGGAACTCCTCAGGCACATCCACAACCAAATGTTCAAACGGCTCCATCTTGACACCATTCTCTTCACGGACTACAACCTCCGGTCGAGCCAATAGGAACTCAAACCCCTCTCGTCGCATATTCTCGGCCAAGATTCCGATCTGCAGCTCTCCACGTCCTGAGACTTTGAATGAGGCTTCACCGGTCGGTTCCATTCTCATCGCAATATTGGTCTCCATCTCTTTTTCAAGACGTTCTCGAATCTTATTAGAGGTAACATGTTTCCCCTCTGTACCGGCTAGCGGTCCATCATTGACCGACATAATAACCGAAAGAGTCGGCTCTTCTACGTGCATTGGGTCAAGCGGAACCGGATTTTTAGGATCACAAATACTATCCCCTACATCAATATCGCTAAATCCGGCAATGGCAACAATGTCACCTGCTTCTGCTTCCGCGATATCAATTCGCTCTAGCCCTTTAAATCCGATCAGTTTGGAGACACGGCTTTTAACTTTTTCACCGCACGCTTTGACCAGCATATACTCGTCCCCTTTTTTAATCCGTCCGTTAAAGATACGGGCAATCCCGATACGCCCTACAAAGTTATCGCTATCGAGGGTGAATACTTGTGCCTGAGCATCATTGTCGGCTGAACCTTGCGGATACGGTACCTTCTCTAAAATCGCTTCAAAAAGCGGGGTCATATCCACATTTTCATCTGCCATATCCCATTTGGCATATCCATTACGAGCCGCTGCATACAAAACCGGGAACTCCAACTGCTCTTCACTCGCATCGAGTGCGACCAATAGGTCAAACACTTCATCCATAACACGATCCGGTTCCGCTCCATCTTTATCGATTTTGTTAATGACCACAACCGGAATCAAATCCAACTCAATCGCTTTTTTGAGAACGAACTTCGTTTGAGGCATGACCCCCTCTTGTGCATCGACAAGAAGAAGTACACCGTCTACCATCTTCAAAACTCGTTCAACCTCTCCACCAAAGTCGGCGTGTCCCGGTGTATCAATAATATTGATTTTGTGGTCACCGTATCGAATGGCGGTATTTTTTGAGAGAATGGTAATCCCTCTCTCTTTTTCAATAGCATTGCTATCCATTGCACGCTCTTCTACCGCTTGGTGAGCCGCAAAGGTTCCACTTTGCTGAAGAAGTTGGTCAACCAAAGTGGTTTTACCGTGGTCAACGTGGGCAATAACCGCAATATTTTTAATCTTTTGCATCGAAGCATTTCCTACTATAAATATAATTTTCGGAATTATATCGATATTTTCGTTATAATACATGGAAACCCTATAAGGAGTATAATATAGATGAAAATTACTTTAATGCATCATACCCCTCTGGATGTATGTGCCCATGCCATTCGTACCTGTTGGCAAAGTTTTGATAAGAGTGATGAGGGAGGAGAAAAAGACAAAGCATTGATAGATAGAGTCGGCAATAAGTATAAACACGCCTCCACTTTAGAACATCTCGTTTATACTTTCTATATTCAAGGTATATCGCGTGCCTTACTGCAAGAGTTGGCTCGTCATCGTATTGCCAGCTTAAGTGTTAAAAGTACCCGTTATACACTTAAGGAACTGAAGGAGGGTGAACCATTTTTAGATGATGATTACGAAAATGCTTCAAAATTTATCGTCCTAACCGGAAATGCACAAGTTGATACCGCGTCGATTAAGGCTCTAAATAATCTTCAAGCTATTTTAAAATCAGGAATCTCTAATGATATCGCTAAGTTTTGCTTACCGGAAAGTTATAAAACAGAGCTTACATGGACAATTAATGCCCGAAGTTTACAAAATTTTATCACTTTAAGAAGCAATAAAAGTGCACTATGGGAGATACGAAATCTAGCTGAAAATCTTTATTTATCGGTACCTAGTGAACATCAATACCTCTTCAAAGAGTCTATCGACATCAATCAAATTTAATCTTTTTAATAATTTTTTAAAATCAGCATTGTTATTATACTAATTTTAAAAAAAATCTATGTTATAATTCTGGTGAATTTTATGAATAACTCAAGGAGAATATAAATGAAATTAAAAAGTTCAATCGTCACAATCATTGCATTAAGTGGTATCAGCTTTGCTGGTGGAGATATTGGTGGTGTAACATCATTTGAAAATGATGATTATGTTCAAGCTGAAGCAGCTGCTGAAGTAAAAGAAGTTGAACCAACTCCGGATCCGGCTCCAGTTGCGGATCCGGCTCCAGTTGCGG
>JACXUN010000122.1 GCA_014763905.1 Campylobacterales bacterium | reverse complement strand
ACAATTGTGAAACTTTTAAAAAAATAAATTAAAAAATGTTTTTTAGATAATGCATAAATTTTTGAGGTACAATGTTAGCATAACAAAGAAAAGGGCTTCTCTATGATTTTCAAAAAAACACTTATGCTGTTCGCTCTCTTGTTAAGCATCTTCGCATTTACCAACGAGGATATCAATGTAAAAGAGATAACCCCGATAGGAGAAGAGGGCAAGATCACTTTCCTCTATATTGATGATAGTGGATGTCAATACTGCCGTAAACTCGATGTGATGTTGCAAGAGGGAAAAGTAGCAGAGTTGATAGCCGAACATTTTGTCATCAAAAGAGAGATGCTAGATGAGGATCTCTATCTGCCAGAGGGGTTGCCGGTACCGTTTGGAACGCCGACGGTTTACTTCTTGGATGAGCATGAACAGGCATTGATCGAACCGATGAGGGGAGAGAAAACCGAAGAGGATTTGATCTTCTTTTTAGAAGAAGCGATCAGTGAGTATAAGCGGCTCAAAGGAGAATCCTCCGGTGGCAGCTTTTGGGATAGGCTTATGGGTAAAGAAGATTAAGCTTAGATTACTATAATCGCCAAAATGACGAAAAAGGTATGATTATGGCAAATGAAGCACTCAAAGCCGAAGCGTTAGCATTATTTCATGAGCAATCTTACGAAAAAGCTTTAGAACTTTATCACTATTTGGCGGATCAGGGGGATTTGGCTTCGATTGCAACGGTGGGTTATTTTTATCATAACGGTTTAGGAGTGGAGCAGAGTTATGAGAAAGCGATAGCCTATTATCAAAAAGCTTCAAAGTTAGGAGAACACTCCTCTTCCTATAACCTTGGGATGCTCTATTTCAAAGGCTTAGGTCTTCCCCAAGATATAGCAAAAGCCCATGAGCACTATCTCCAAGCTGCGATTAAAGGGATGCCGCAGGCTCAGTTTGATGTGGCATTGATGTTCGAGAAGGGCGAAGGGTGCATACAGAACTATTCGGAAGCCGCATTCTGGTACGAGGAGGCCGCCAAGCGGGGGAATGTCGAAGCGTTTAATAACCTCGGAGCCTTATATAAAGAGGGACGAGGAGTAGTTCAGAGCGATCAAAAAGCCTTTATCCTCTTTAAAAAAGCCGCCGAACGCAACTCTCCGCAGGGACAGTTTAACCTCGGAGCGATGTATGATCAGGGATTAGGGTGTGAAAGCAGTCAAGAGAAGGCATTGGAGTGGTGTCGCAAGGCAGCGTTTCAGGGACATCCCAAAGCCAAAGAGATTATGAAGCGGATGCAAAATGACGGGCAGATAGTATTCTGATATGATTATTCGTAAACTATTCAAATTTGAAAACGCTCATATTGTCCGAAATTGTAGTACGATGCGATGTAGCGAAAATATTCATGGACACTCCTATAAGGTTGAAGTGTTACTTGAGTCAAACTATTTGGATCATGGGCAGATGGTTTATGACTTTGGATTGACCAAACGTTATATCAAAGAGCTGATTGATGCCTTTGACCACTCGATTACACTCTGGAGCGGTGATGATCCCGACTATATCGCGGCGATGAAAAACCATTCAACTCGCTGGGTTGAGCTGCCAGTCAGCCCCTCGGCAGAACAGTTTGCCCGGGTGATCTATCTCTTGACGGAGCGGGTATTGGAGTGTACGGGAATGGTTAATGGAGAACGTAATGTGGTATTACACAGTATAATCGTTCATGAGACCGATACGGGATATGCCCAAGGATTTAAGGAAGATGCCTACAGCGAACTGATGGGCAGGATTGCACTGGAGGATATCTGCTTCTCTGAACAGGTGCAAAATGAGTGGAGCGATCCCGAACTTTGGGGGAAGTTGTTATCCAAAGTATTAATACTCAATCCTAAAAAAATATAGTCAATATCTCTTACGTTTTTCTTTATCATACTATAAATATAAAATAGTATAATAGTGTGTAAATTTATAAACATAATAAAGGAAGATTATGAAAAAATTGACAGTACTTTCTGTGATCGCAGCATCATTACTATTGGTAGGATGTGGAGAAGAGTCTAAGCCAGTGGCAAAAGCAGTAGCACCTGCGGCAGTTGAGCAAGCGGCACCGGCTGCTGAAGAGAAAAGCATGTTGGATCAAGCAACTGAAGCAGCCTCTTCAGCGGTTAAAGCAACTAAAGAAGCGGCAACAGATGTAGCTGAGAAAACAGCTGGAGCTGTAGAGGCAACAGCCAATGTAGCAAGTGATGCGGTTAAAGCAACTAAAGAAGCGGCTCAAAAAGTAGCAGATACAGCAACGGAAGCGGTAGAAGCAGCAACTGAAACGGTAGCAGAATCTGTAAATGCAACGACAGAAGCGGTATCTGAAACCGTAGCGGCAGCAGCAGAAGCCGTAGCTCCGGCAGCTCCAGCGGTTAACTTAAGTGCGTGTGCGGCATGTCACGGTGCAAACTTTGAAACATCCGCTATGGGTGTATCAAAAGTGGTTAAAGATATGAGCCAGGAAGATATCGTCGCTGCTCTTAAAGGGTATAAAGCCGGTACTTACGGTGGTAACATGAAGGCTATCATGCAAGGTCAAATTGCTTCATTTGATGATGCAATGATCGACGCTGCAGCAGCTCAAATCAAAGGTAACTAAGTTATCCTCTCTTTTTCGTGGGCAGGAATGCCCACGCTACATTAAAAAATCCTCTTTTTTATCAGTAATTAAATCGAGTTTAATCGGTATCATTTTAACAAGCTGCCCTGTTTTGAAACAATCAGTTTGCGGTGTGGTTACGATCATGCCGTCTGCTTTGTAGAGCGGTGAGACCATGCCCGGTTTTTGATTATCAATCGGCTCAAAACTATTTCCATCCCACTTGCCTAATATCACACTGTATTTTCCGCCCCGCAACCGATAATCGTTTCGCATTTGAGTCGTGATAATCGGTGGATAAAAGCTCTGGGTACCGGAAAGCATACGGATAATCGGTTTGACAAACATCTCAAAGTTGACCATAGCCGCAAGCGGATTACCCGGGAGATTGACCACATAGCCATTAGGCAGTTTCCCAAACGTGGTCGGTTTGCCCGGTTTGATATTGACCTTGGTAAAGAGTTTCTTCATACCTAGCTCTTCAAAGGCTTGAATGGTGAAATCTTTATCTCCGACCGAAACTCCGCCGGAGGTGAGAATCAAGTCGGCATCCATCGCATTGCGGATCGCGGCTTGGAGGGCTTCGATCGTATCACCCGAACTGGCGAGATAACTCACGTCACATCCCAACTCTTTTGCCCGGGCATAAAACATTGGAGCATTGGAGTTATAGAGTTGATGCGGTTCGATTTTCTCATAATGGGCTTTTAACTCTTCTCCGGTGCTAAAGATGACCACTTTGGGCTTGCGATAGACTTCGATATGCGAAATTCCCTGAGACGCAAGCAGTGCCAAAGAGTAGGCGGTGATTTGGGTTTGGGCTTGAAGAAAGCAGGTACCGCTTTTGATATCTTCGCCTTGGTAGCGTATCATCGCATTGGATTGAATTTTTTCAGGCAAAATAATCTCTTCTCCGTTGAGTTGTACCTCTTCGATTGGTACAATCGCCTCACACCCTGCCGGTGTCGGGGCTCCGGTCATGATCTTGACCACTTCACCCTCACTGAATCCGGTTTCACGCTGATCACCAGCATAGGTAATCTCTTTGATCGAGACACTTTTCCCGGCATCGGCAAGTTTGACCGCGTAGCCATCCATAGCGGAGTTGTCAAAACGCGGCAGATCAAACGAAGCATAATAGGATTGTGCGACGATAGAGCCGACCGCCGCTTCGATCGGGATTATGTGGGTACTTTTGGGGGTGATGTGGTTGTAAATCATATCGAGAGCTTCATAAATCGTAACCATAAATAGACCTTATGTAATACTGGGTTTTGAAGATTATATCAGAATTGGGTATAATCTGCCTAAAAAATGAGGGATTAATGTTCGGTGAATTTGATGAAATGGTACTTTACCATGCCTTATTGATTAAGATGGTATTAGGATTGTTGGTGGTTGGGATGGTTATCCCCTTTTTGAGTTCAGACTGTACCAAAACGATCAACCGTAAACGCATCTATATGTTTTTCCTGCATGGCTTGCTTGCCGCGGTTGCTTTTGGTGGGTTGGTGGCGATGGTCTTTGCTCAAATCTCATTTGATCTCAGTATGGCGGTTATGATTGTTGCGTATATCGCTATGAGTGTGTTGGAAAGTATCAAATATCTTACAATGGTCAAATCCCGTTCCACTCCGGAAATCTGTAACACGGTTATGCGAAAAGTGACTCTTAGCTATACACCCATCTCTATCCTGATCATAGTGCTGTTGGTTGTCTGGAAAGTGATGGAACCGTAAGATGCAGTATCTCTACCATGCAGAAGCCGGGCTGCCGAGTATTACCTTAACCGGAGATGAACACCGATATATCTTCAAAGTCCGCCGTCATCGTCAAGGCGAGATGATGGCTCTGCGTAACCTAACAGACAATCAACTCTACCACTATCAAATCAGTTCACTGGATAAAAAAGAGGCGAATCTACAGCTGCAATCCAGTGAAGTTCTAGCGGTTCATGCCAAAAGAGAGCTGCATATCGGATGGTGTCTGATCGATCCTAAAAATATCGAAAAGGTACTCCCGACACTCAATGAGTTGGGTGTCGCTAAGATCACCTTTATCTATTGTGATCGCTCTCAAAAAGATTTCAAACTCGATTTTAAACGGATGGAGAAGATTCTGCTCAACTCTTCCCAGCAGTCGGGACGCAGCAGTTTAATGATTTTGGAGCAGGTCGATAGTCTGAAAGCTTTTCTGAAAGTCCATCCCGAAAGTTATATGCTTAATTTCTCTGAAACCAAGCTCCATTCAGAAGAGCCGGTCGAAACCGTTGTCATCGGCTGTGAAGGGGGCTTCACTCAATCGGAAGTTGTAATGTTTGAACCAGCAAAGATTATCGGACTGGATACGCCGTTGATTCTCAAAAGTGAAAGTGCTGTGTGTGCCGTAGCCTCCAAAATTTTATTATAAACCTGAGTTCGACGGGATATCATAGTCACAGCTTTACGAGGTTTTTTGTAGGCAAAGTCAAATTTTTGCGGGACTAACGAGTTAATTCAAAAAA